>CAYPIV010000126.1:0-3485 GCA_964410895.1 uncultured Ruminococcus sp.
CCGTATTGGACGATGACGATCTGGTGTTTGACCATTGGGTACAGTCGTTCTGCGAGCTTGCCGAACGAAATGTGGGAAAAGTGTTGCATACCTACACCGTTGTACAGGATTGGGAAGTTGTCAGCGAGAAAATGCCGGACACTCCCCGTGCCGCAAATGCACCGAGCACGGCTTACTGCCAAGATTTTAAGTTGCTGGACAACCTGATGATCAACCACTGCCCGCTCTGTGCGTTGGCGTTTCCCTCCGAGGTGTTCCACCGTTTGGGTATTCGTTTTGACGAATCGCTTACCACCACCGAAGATTGGGATTATTTGATGCGGGTCGCTTTTTTGGTCGGTGTTGCGGACAGTCCTCAGATCACGTTTCTTTACCGCCGTTGGCTAAATGCGGAAAACTCCGCCACCATCCACGGCGAAGCGGAATGGATCAACAATTATACCGACATCGTAAAACGGTTTGTCGAAACGCCGATCTTGTTTCCGTCCGGTTCCTTACACGGGATCATCGATAAAAATACGCTTCAGGAAGATGAACGCTCCGATTCCGGAAGCGAAGAATTGATCCTTCCGGAGCAAGATCTGTTCTATGACGATGGATCGGATTTTTCGGACGCCAAACGGTTTCAACGTGACTTGCGAAATCTCAACAATCGTTTTGAATATCTTTTCGTCCCCAATAAAAAAGGACAACCCGTAACGGTAACACGGCTGCGGTTCGATCCGCATTTTTACGGATTTATTACCGTAAAAGAGTTTACCGCTTTTGTTACGGACAATGACGGCAACACGGAAGAATACACCATGGAGGACGTTTACACCAACGGGTATCGCCTCGGGAAGCATATTGCGTTTTTGAAAAACGATCCGCAGATCATTTTCGATTTAAAACAGCCGGTCTGTGTTCGGGAAATTAAAATTCTGTGCCGCGTCCGTCATTATGTATCGGACGATGATCTGGAAACGATCCTGCAAGCCGCTTCCAAACAGCCATCCTTGCTGTACCGTGCCGCACGGAAATGCTATCTGTTGCTCAAAAAATGTTTCAAAAAATGCTTTCAAAAAGCTTGAATCAACCAAATAACAGGCACCGTCTTGGACTCGTTTTCAAGACGGTGCCTGTTATTTGGTCCGAAAAAGCTCCGAATATTGGACGGACAGACCTTCCTATTTCATTCGATCGTTACGAATGCCATCGGTCAGAGATCCGGATTTCGGAAAACGGTAGCCCTTGCCCATGGGTTCGGGTCCGTTCAGGATCGTTTTTTTACAAACGCGCGATCTTGTCACACAACTCGCCGTAAGAAATACCGGCAGTCTGCGCGGCAAGAGGCAAGAGACTTGTCGGAGTCATCCCGGGCAAGGTATTTGCTTCCAAACACCACAACCGTTCCTCCCGATCCATCAAAAAGTCAAATCGCGCGTATCCACGCAATCGCAACGCCGAAAAAGCACGCAGGGAAAGTTCTTCCAATCGAGCGACCGTTTTTGCCGAAAGTTCCGCGGGGCAAATTTCCCGCGTGGTGCCCTGATACTTGTTTTTATAATCGTAAAAACCGGACTGCGGAACGATCTCAACGGGCGGCAGTACGCAATCGTCCAAAATTCCAACGGTCAGCTCTCTGCCGAAGATCCGTTCTTCCACCAACACGTGCGATCCCCACTTTGCCGCTTCCTGCAAGGCAAGTTGCAATTCTTCCGCGCTGTTCGCCATGGAAACTCCTACGCTGGAACCGCAATCGCAAGGTTTGACCACACAGGGGAGCCCGATCTCCCGCAAAACAGTCTGCAAGCAATCCGCGTTTCCCAGATTCAAATAGGCCCAGCGCGGTGTCGGCACACCGCAAACCTGAAATAACCGTTTGGAAAGATCTTTATCCATGGCAACCGCGCTGCCCAAATGATCCGACCCGGTATAGGAAATTCCATACGTGTCCAAGGTTGCCTGAAGTTGACCGTTTTCCCCCATTCCTCCGTGAAGTGCCAAGAAAACTTTATCTGCCGCACGGCACGCGCGGATCACATTTTTTCCGAGCAATTCTTCGCCGTTCCCGCATTCTTCCTTGAGTGCGGTCAGATCGGGGATTGCATCCGAAATCTTCGGTAACGGATACGGCTCGGTTTGAAACCATTCCTCGGGATCTTTCGAAAGCTCCGAGATCCCTTTGTATGCATCCAGCAAAAGAACGCGATGCCCTCTTTCCGCCAAGGCATTGGCAATCAGTGCTCCGGAAGCAAGTGATACCTCCCGTTCGGGCGAATACCCGCCTGCCAAAACAACGATCTTCAATAACTGTTCCCCCTTCCCGTTCCATCCAAAACGACCGATTTCAGCTTATGCATCGGTGCGCCGCAAGGTGACGATGCGCGGGTTTCCTCCGTAATCGTTTCGCACCTTGTATTTTCCGAAGCCGCAAGCCGCCCCCAATGCGCAAACCGCGTCTGCCTGATCATATCCGATCTCCAAAATCAAGAATCCGTTCGGCTTTAAATACTGTCCCTGCGTTTGCATGATGCGACGGTAAAACAACAATCCGTCCTTGCCGCCGCACAACGCGTCCCGCGGTTCCGCTTGCAATTCCGGAGCCAAGGTCTCCATCGCCGCCTCGGTAATATACGGCGGATTGGAAAGAATGGCATCATACGGCGGATCCGCAGGAACAAAGGACTTTTCGAAAAGATCTGCGCACTGTAACCGCAAACGGTCGGCGACGCCGTTTTTGACCGCGTTTTTTTCGGCAAGTGCAACGGTATTCGGAAATTTATCCAAAGCAACCGCCGTAGTATCGGGGCGCTCCGCCAAGGTCGAAACGGCAATACAACCGGAACCGGTACAATAGTCCGCAAAGTGCGCCTGCGGGGGCAACTTCAAAATGGCTTCTTCCACCAAGATCTCCGTATCCGATCTCGGGATCAGGCAATCCGGAGATACCTCATACACCTGACGGTAAAAAGACCATTCGCCTAAAATATATTGCAAAGGAAACCGCTTCTGCCGATCGCGGATCGCGCGTTCCAACGTTTCGGATCCGTATTCTCGGTTCGGATCCGCGTTCAGGACTGTCACATCCGCTCCGCAAAACCGTTCCAACAGCAACGCGGCATCCCATTCCGCATTTTCGATTCCCGTTTGTGCAAGTTGTTCACATATATTCCGATAAGTCATTGCTCGGTCTCTTTTCTCAGGCATTTTGTTTCTCTTATATCATACCATATTTTTTGGAAAAAGGAAAGCATTTTCAAAAAAAATAAAAAATATTGTATTTCCTATTGCATTTTTTCGAAAAAATGGTATACTGATATCAATAGGACCCGCGCAAGCAACGATCAAAAGGAGGAGATCTGAATGGAAGAAAGTAACAAAATTGTTGTAGTGAAAAAGAAAAATCCGATTTGGCTCATCATCAGTGTTGTTTTGGCACTTGCCGCTGCCGGCGCAGTTGCTTATGCTGTCTACCATAAACTCAGCCGCAAGAAAAAAGCAAA
>CAYPIV010000127.1:0-3484 GCA_964410895.1 uncultured Ruminococcus sp.
TGTGAACTTTCGGAACTGTCCGCATTGTACGGAGAACCGTTGCAAAATGCGGTCTGCCCGATTTGGATCCGGGGAAGCGGATATCGCGAATTGACGCATCGGGATTATTTGGGAGCGGTCATGGGGCTCGGATTGGAACGGGATGCGTTTGGGGACATTGTGCTTCAGGGAACTTCTTCGGCAGTTCTTTTTTGCACGGATACGGTCGCTTGCTTTTTGGAACAGTCTTTGACCAAAGTGGCAACCGATTCCGTTGTATGTCAGCCGGGGTTTCCTCCCGGCGGTTTTCAAGAGGAAAAACGGTATCAGTCGGTTTGTGATACCGTTGCTTCGGCGCGATTGGATTGCGTTGTTGCCGCATTGACGGGACATTCCAGAGAGCATGCACAAGAGTGGATCCGCCGTGGGGCGGTTGAAGTAGATTATCGGTGTGAGGAACGCGTTGATGCGTTGTTGCATCCGCCGCTTTTGTTATCCGTTCGCGGCTGTGGAAAGTTTCGGGTATTGCCGTTTGACGGTGAGACCAAAAAGGGACGCTTGCGTTTGCGTGCGGAAAAATTTATTTGACGATTGCGGGTATTCTGCGGTCAAATGGGAGACAGACGTCGGTAATCGGCAGTTGTTTGCTTGAAAAAACAGACCTGCCGTACCCGATCTGCTTGACAAAACGGTAAAACGGCAGAAGGGAGAGACTGTTTTTGAGTCAGAAAAAAGAAACATCATCGGCGGATCTTGCTCCGTCGCAGAATTCCGAGGAGACGCTCGAAAAAGGCAAGCGGCGCACGAGAGCGGCGTCCGCCGGAACGTCGAACATGCCAAAGCAACCGGCCACTCGCACGGTGCGGCGCAGATCCGTTGCGGCGGAAGAGACAAGTGCGCTCGAAAAAACAAATTCCGACAGAACTGCGGAGCATTGTTCCGGATCTGCGGAAGAGCCCGTGTCAACGGATGCCGTTTCCCCAAAAAAGAAGCGTGCAACTCCGAAAAGGTCGAGTTCTCATTCGGCGACAGGATCGCGCTCTTCCTCAAAGCGTGTGCGGGATCCCGAAGAATCAAAACAGGCGGAATCTCGACAAACGGAAGCGGAGACGGCGGAGCAGGATGCGAAGGACTTACATGGGTTGCAGGACTTCGCGGAGGGGCGATCTGCGGACCCTGCAACGGAACAACTTGCACAATTTCGCGTTGCTGCAGATCCCGAAACGGTTTCTTCCATGTCGCGACCCAAACGCGTGGAAACGCGTGCAAAGGCACTTTTGATCCTGCTGTTTCGCAAAATTTGGAATCGGATCCGCAACATTCGACTGACCGATACCCGTATGATCGCTTTGAGCGTGGCGGGCGTGATGTTGGTCGGCGCACTTTTGTTATGTACCCCGTGGGCATCCGCCGACGGGAAATGGACCCCTTTTGTGGATGCGCTGTTTACCGCAACGACTTCCACGTGCGTTACAGGGTTGGTAACGGTTACCACGGCGGCGCATTGGTCTTTGTTCGGTCAAATTGTCATTTTGATCTTGATCCAAGTGGGTGGGATCGGGTTTATGACGGTCTTGACGTTGATCTCTTTCTTTATGCATCGACAGATCAGTATGCATGAGCGCCGTTTATTGCAACAAAGCGTCGGTTCCATTGATCGGGACGGCGTAACGGGAACTTTTTTGCAGATCTTGATCGGAACTGTTGTGATCGAGGGCATCGGTGCGGCACTGCTTTCCATTCGCTTTTATCCAAAATTCGGAGGAAAGGGAATTTGGTATGCGATCTTTCATTCCATTTCCGCTTTTTGTAACGCGGGAATCGATCTGCTCAGCCCGGACGGGACCTCTCTGATTTCGTATGCAGACGATCGTTTGGTAACCGGAACGATCATGTTTTTGATCATTATGGGCGGGCTCGGCTTTTTGGTTTGGAATGATATTATGCGGTGCGGGATCCACTTCAAAAAAATGAAGCTGCACAGCAAATTGGTGTTGACGTTGACATTCGGTCTGATCTCGGTCGGAACGGTCTTGCTGTTTTTGACAGATCGCACCGTGGCATTTGACGGCATGAGCACCGGTCAAAAGTGGTGGTCGGCATTATTCCAATCGGTCACCCTTCGTACTGCGGGGTTTGTCACGGTCGATCAAGCGACACTCAGCAACACAGGCGTGATCGTTTCCTTGGTGTTGATGTTCATCGGCGGTTCTCCGGGATCGACTGCCGGCGGTGTAAAAACGACTACAATGGCGGTTTTTTTCATCAGTATCTTACGTCTCTCTCATAACCGTGAGGACGTGGTGGTTTTTAAAAAACGAATTTACAATCGGATCGTTCGTCAGGCGGGAGCGGTTGTGGGCGTTTATTTGGCAATGGCGCTGTTTGCCACGGGGCTTCTCTGCGCCTTGGAGCCGATTTCCATTCGGGAAGCTTTGTTTGAGGTGGTTTCCGCCATCGCAACGGTCGGGCTTTCGATGAATGTTACGGCAACTTTGGGAACCGCTTCCAAGCTGGTTTTGATCGTTTTGATGTATGCGGGACGTCTCGGAGGTCTTTCCCTCTTTTTGGCACTCGGCGAAAAAAGCGAAGCCGCGGTGTTGGAACGTCCGGTGGAAAATATATTGATCGGATAATCGGAATATCTGGGGAGGAGACAAAATATGAAATCGGTTTTGGTGATCGGTATGGGGCGGTTCGGAACGCACCTTGCCGAAAAAATGCAAGCACTCGGAAATGACGTGATGATCGTGGACAAGGATGAAGCAAAGATCAACGCACTTTCCGAAACCTTTGCGGACGCGCATATCGGAGACTGCACCTCGGAGGTTGCGATCAAAGGGTTGGGAATCAAACAAATGGATATTTGCTTCGTTTGCGTCGGCGAAGATTTTCAAGCGTCCGTTGTGATCACTTCGTTTTTGAAACGGCTCGGTGCAAAATGCATCGTTGCCAAAGCAAGTCAGGATATTCAAGCGGATCTGCTGTTGCAAATCGGTGCAAACGAAGTTGTTTATCCGGAAAAGGAAATGGCGGAAAAACTTGCGGTCCGGTATAATGCCAACAATATTTTGGATTATATCGAATTGACCGGGGAGTATTCGATCTATGAAATTCCGATCCCCATTACTTGGACCGGAAAAACGCTGGCGGATCTGGATGTCAGAAAAAAATATCATATCAACGTGGTTGCGGTAAAAAATGAAAACAACCTCAATCCGTCGCCCACGCCGGAGTATATTTTCAGACCGATGGACCACATTATTTTGATCGGCAGATCCAATGATGTGTTTAAACTTTCCGGCAGAAAAGGAAAATGAAGAAATTACACAAAAAAGGAGCAATTGACAATGAAGGGAATCATTCTTGCCGGCGGAGCCGGTACCCGTTTGTATCCGCTGACAATGGTAACTTCCAAGCAACTGTTACCCATTTACGATAAGCCGATGATCTATTATCCGCTTTCTACGCTGATGTTAGCCGGGATCCGTGACATTTTGATCAT
>CAYPIV010000128.1:0-3478 GCA_964410895.1 uncultured Ruminococcus sp.
CGCTTGCCAAACAGTCCATGATCACAGTCAGCGAACTGAAAAAGGAAAACATGATTTTGCGGTTGCCGAGTTCCGCCACAAGACAGTTGTTTGAGGCAACTTTGATCAGTATCAATGAGTCGATCGAGCGGTTTAACATTTCCTTGGAAGTGGATAATGTTGCCACGATCAAAGAATTGGTCCGAAAGAATTTCGGAGTCTCCATTTTGCCGAAAAGCGTTTGCATCAGCGAAGTGGAAAAAGGGAAATTGTCGGTTTTGCCGATTGAAAATTTGAGCATGATGCGGGAGATGAATATTGCCTACAATCAGGATTTTGCCCATGTGGAAATGTTAAAAGATATCGTACATCTTTACCGCCAAACGGTGAAAAAGTAGGCTTTTCTCACTGTTCGGTTTCGATTCTTGTCATTTTTTGCGCTTTTTTCGGAATTCTTTGAAAAAGCACTTGACTTTTTTTGAAAATATGTTATACTGCAAGCACCAAAACAAAAACACTTAAAAAATACTGTTTTGACGGAGGTTTTTATGAATTTGGAACGTTGCGTTCTGTCCTTTCTCAACCGTACGAGTCCTTTGTTGGAACGGAAAATCTGCGATCTTACGGATATGGAGATCTGTCCGACGGGGTACAAAAAGGGCAATGAACCGCCGAAGGACGGCTGGCAACTTTACAATGCCGCCAATCGTTATTTGAACGGTCATGACGTTCATTTTTGGTTTCGGACGTCGTTTCGTACTCCCGAAATCTCGGAAAAGGAATATCTCGTTTTGCATGCGGACCATTTGTGGGAAGGTGTGAAACAGGCGCAGGGACTTCTGTATCTGAACGGCAAAATGATCGCCGGCTTGGATTGGGCACACATGGACACCTATTTGGAGCCGAATACAGCCTATGACTTGCAGTTTTACTATTATATGGAAGATTCCGTTCGGGACGGTGCCGCATGTTGCGATTTGTCGGTTCGTGCGGTGAACCGAGAATTGGAACAGTTGTATTACGATATCAAGATCCCGTTTGAGGCATGTCAATTGTTGGATCACAATACAACGGAGTATGCACGGATGCTGTCGGTGCTGGCGGAAGCGGTGTGTATGACCGATCTGCGGGAACCGTACGGTGAGCGCTTTTACGAAACGGTGAGAGCCGCATCCGCGTTTATGGAGACCGAATTTTACGGAAAACTGTGCGATCCCAAGGGAAAACCCGTTGTCCATTGCATCGGGCACACGCACATTGACGTGGAGTGGATGTGGACGCGGGCACAGACAAGAGAAAAGATCCAACGCAGTTTCTCTACGGCAAAGACTTTGATGGATCACTACCCGGAATATCGGTTTATGCTTTCCCAACCGGAACTTTACCGATATTTGAAGGAAGAAGCCCCCGAAAAATACGAAGAATTGAAGCAATTGGTCAAAGAGGGACGTTGGGAACCCGAAGGAGCAATGTATTTGGAACCGGATTGCAACTTGACCAGCGGGGAAAGTTTGGTGCGTCAACTGATTTTCGGAAAACGGTTCTTCCGCGAGGAATTCGGCATTGACAGCCGCGTGCTGTTCCTGCCGGATGTATTCGGGTACAGTGCGGCGCTTCCCCAAATTCTGAAAAAGAGCGGCGTGGATTACTTTATTACGTCCAAGATCAGCTGGAACGATACCAATACCATGCCGGTGGATATGTTCTATTGGAAGGGAATTGACGGAACGGAGCTCTTTACCGCGTTCATCACCACGCAAGATTTCGGCGGCATGAGAGGATATCCCGGAAACAAACGTATTACGACGTATGTCGGAAATATGGAGACCACGCAAGTGAAGGGGACGTGGGATCGGTTTCAACAAAAAGAGTATACCGATCATGTTTTCACCATGTTCGGTTTCGGAGACGGCGGCGGAGGTCCGACCAAGGAGATGCTGGAACGGCAAAGAAGAACCGCAAGAGGAATCCCCACTTTGCCGGTAACAAAAACGGATACCTTGGTTTCGTATTTGAAAACTGCCAAGCAAGAGTTTGACGATACCTGCAAACGGACCCAAAGAAAGCCTTCTTGGGAAGGCGAACTGTATTTGGAATTCCACCGAGGAACCTATACGTCAAACGGCGTAACCAAAAAAAGCAACCGCAATTCCGAGTTCTTGCTCGGCACGGTCGAGGCACTTTCCGTCACCGATCTTTGTTTTGGAGGATCCTACGATACCGAGGGCTTGCGTCGGCATTGGAGAAAGGTGCTTCACAATCAGTTCCACGATATTCTTCCCGGGTCGTCGATCAAACCCGTTTATGAGGGGACGGCAAAGGATTATGCCGAGATCACCGCTTACGGTACCCGCGTTGTAGAGGAAAAACTTTCCGCACTTGCCGATCGGATCACGACCGACGGCGGTACGTTGGTTTATAATCCGACCGGATTTGCAAGACGCGCGGTCGTTACTCGGAACGGATATACGGAAACCGATGCGATCGTTCCCGCGTTCGGATGGACTGTGGTCCAAAATCCCGTTGCCGAGTGCAAGGTCAGCCTCAAAGATCTGACGGCGGAGAATGCGTACTATCGGATGACCTTGAACTCTTTGGGACAGGTCGAATCGTTATTCGATAAGCGGGTGCAAAGGGAAGTCCTGACGGAGAAAGGAAACGTCTTACTTGCTTTTGAGGATTATCCCTGTTGCTATGATGCATGGGAGCTCGAAGATACTTACAAGCTGAAATCCTATGAGATCGATACTCCCGCAACCGTGACTCCCGTGGTAGACGGGACGCGCGCCGGATTCTGTGTGGAAAGAACTTATCTGCATTCCACCATCAAGCAGTGGATCTGGATGTATTCCGAAAGCAGTCGGATCGATTTCGAAACCGACTTGGATTGGCATGATCGGCATTTGTTGGTAAAAGCGATGTTCCCCGTGAATGTTCACGCCATGAGTGCAAATTATGATGTGCAGTTCGGTCACGTGACCCGTCCTACCCATGCAAACACGTCTTGGGATCAGGCAAAGTTTGAAACGTATGCGCACAAATGGGCGGATATTTCCGAGCACGGTTACGGTGTCGCTTTGCTCAATAACGGAAAGTACGGTCACTCTGCGGAGGGCAACCGCTTCGGCATCACGTTGCTCAAATGTGCGGCGCATCCCAATCCGGATTCGGATCAAGGACATCAGCATTTCACATATTCGCTGTATCCCCATACCGATGATTTCCGCCTTGGTGGGGTGATTGCGGAAAGCTATGCGCTCAATCAGCCGCTGTACGAAAAAGAGGTATCGTCTAACGCCGGAAATCTGCCGCAAACCGCTTCTTTGGTTTCCGTTGACCGACCGAATGCGGTGATCACCGCCGTGAAAAAAGCCGAAGTCGGAAACGGGATGATCGTTCGGTTCTACGATGCGTATGATTGCAAGTCCACGGTTTCCGTGACCGTACCGGATCGGTATACGAAAGCATTCCTTTGCGATCTGATGGAAAACGAACTTTC
>CAYPIV010000129.1:0-3474 GCA_964410895.1 uncultured Ruminococcus sp.
TCCGCGACAAAGCAAAACGGTTTGCGATCGGAGAATGGCATTGGACAGCGGTCCGACCGGATCTTGCTCGGTGCGGAATGCGCGCACTTCGGCACCCCGCTTTTTCAGAGATGCGATCAATGCCGCAGCGGCGGCATCCCGTTCACAGGCAAGCACGGTGACTGCCGGTCGGGCGGACCAGATCAACGAGGTCCGTGTCGAGAAGGGGGATCCTTGGATTTCCGCTTCGATCGGTTCCTCGTGCAGGACCGTTCCGATCTTGCACAGCGGGAGCGTTTCGGCACTTTCCAAAAGGAATGCCAACGGAAGTTCTCCTTGCGATGCGATCCGTTCATCGGAGATGTGACAAAACGATCCGTTTTGCCGCATCCGGTTCAAAACGTCGGTCGGGTTTTCTCCGACCAACAATGCCGCACTTCGGATCTTTTCGGATTTTGCCCAATCGGAAAGCTCGGTCAACAGTTTTCGCAATGCCGCAAAAACGGGAAGTCCGCTTTCTTCCACGGGCACGGCAACGAGATAGACCGAATTTCCAACTTGTTGAAAGGTACGCGGCAGAGGTCGCTCACCGACAGACGGCGCAAAGGCGAATGCTGAGATCCCGAGAGAGCCCGAATGTTCGGAACCGTCGGAGAAGAACCACTCGGTTTGCGACGGAACGGCAAGCTCGGCTTGCGCACGGTAGATCCCGAGCGTGGCGGAGCAAAGGGCGGCGGTATCTGCCGGGAGATCCTCGGATAGGCGGATCCCGACGGCAAGGCGCTGTTTACTGTAATCGCATCCGCATACGGCAAGGGTGCATATCGGTGCCAAAACGCTGTAAAGTGCGTGCAGAAAATAGGAGTGACTCGGATGAACGGAGGCACCGGAAACGAACGTGCCGTCGATCGCGACCGCGTCCGAAGGAGCACCGGTTTCGGAAAAAGAAAAATACGGGGAAGCAACGGTTTCCGAGGGGGAGTGTGAAACGGCGGACGGCAGACGGCAGGATTCTTCCCCGAGTGCCACGGAAACGGGACGGATCTGCGGCAAGGTACGCGGAAATGCGGAATTTACGGAAAACGTTTGTTTATTGACGCGAGTGATCCGCAAAACGGGGTCGGTAAGAACGTCTGCAAAGTAGATCGGGGAAAGGTGATGAACGTCTGCAAACCGTGCGAGATCGCGCAAGCTTTCCGCCGAAACGCGCAGCAGGTACGCGCCGAGATAGCCGTCTGTCAACAGTGAGAGCGGAACGGCTTCTCCGGTTTTGGAAAGGCAGGAAAGATTGATCCAAGCACCGTCGGCAAGGGAGAGTACCGCTTTCAAAAGCCCGTGGGAATCAATGCTTTTGATCCCACGGATCTGATTGGCAACGGCGGGAGCCGTCAAAAAAGGAGCGAGAGCAGTTGCATCGGGGGTAAATCGGTTCCGTTCGCCGCGCAACAACAGCAAAACTTCTTTCTTCGGAGGCGCTTTTTTGAGCTGATGCGGCAGGATCCGCAAACGAAAGTCCGAACCCGACGGAGCAATTGCCCTTTCCGAACTCGTTTCAAACGAAAACGGTTCCACGGGTTCCAACAAAGGGAGGACCGCCGCATGCGGAAGATACTTTCCGATGCGCTTCAGATACGTATTGGCGACCTGTACCGTTTCGCCGATGCAAGCGGGCTTTCTGGCATTCGGATGGCAGAGGGCTCGCTTTTCCATGCAATCTGCGTATGTTTGCGCTACAAAATCGTTTTGTGTGGTCATTTCCGAGGGAGCATTGGCGGCGGGATCGGCAGAAAATTTGGCAAAAAAACGATCCCAAAACAGCAACTCGTCAATTTGAGGATCCCGCTGCTCCACGGTGCGGTAGTGATTCGCCGCAAATTGCAATGCCGAGATCGGCATCGTCAGGTCAAAGTCTGTTCGCAAGCGTTCCAACTGTGCGGAAGAGTAGGTCCCGAATTGCTTGATGTATCCCAACTGTTCCATCTTGGTTTCTCCTATTCTTTCGGAATTTCTTTATTTGCGTTTTCCGCTAAGGTCCCGAAGCAACGGGTCCCGTCGTGTGATTCGATCCGCACCGGCAGGATCCGACTGTGCAATTCGATGTCGGATCGGCAGGCGACTTCGATAAATTCCGCGGTATGCCCACAGGCAACGGCATCGGTATCCGTTTCAAACAAAACGTCTGCCGTTTTCCCGACCATGCGGTCTAAAATGCGGGAACGCGTTTCGGCGGCGGCTTCGATCAAACGTGCCGCGCGCTCGTGTTTGACCGATTCTTCGATCTGACCGGGCATTTCGGCTGCAACGGTCCCTTTGCGCTTGGAGTACGGAAATACGTGGACCATCAAGAATTCGGCTTCTTTGACAAATTCCAAAGAGCATTGAAAATCCTCTTCGGTTTCCTGCGGGAACCCAACGATCATATCGGTTGTAAATTGCACGTTGGGAAGAAGCGAGCGCAAATGTTGCATTCCGTTTTGTGCGATCCGGCGGTTATATTTTCGTTTCATCCGTGCCAAGACCGCATCGGAAGCGCTTTGCATGGAAAGATGAAAATGCGGTGCTAAAGATTTGAGATCGGCAATTTTTTCCACAAATTCGGGTCTCATTAAGGACGGATCCAAAGAGCCCAAACGAATTCTTCCGATGTTCGGGATCCGATCGACTTCCGCAAGCAAATCCGCAAGTCCGTAACCGTCAAGATCCTTTCCGTAAGAAGCGGTCTCGATCCCGGTCAGCACGATCTCGCGACAGCCGCCGGCGGTCAGTTCGCGAACCTCTTGCAATACCTGTTCCGGCTGCTTGGAACGAACGGTGCCGCGCGCTTGCGGGATGATGCAGTATGCACATTTGTTCTCACACCCGTCCTCGATCTTGACATACGCCCGTGTTCGATCGAAATGAGTGATCTGCATCGGTTCAAATCCGCGAACATCGGGCGGGGGGCAATGGCAAAGCGGGGAAGTGCGCTTTTTCCCTTCCCGTAACAGCTTCACGGCTTGCTCGACCACAGCAAGTTTTTCGGAGTTCCCGCCGACAAAGTCCACCCCTTCGATCGCGGAAATACGGTCGGGGGCAACTTGCGCGAAACATCCGATGACCAAAATATAAGCATTGGGGTTGGTTCGGATCGCGCGGCGGATGATCTGACGAGCCTTTCGGTCCGACTCGGCGGTCACGGTGCAGGTATTGATCACGTAAATATCACAACGCTCCGTAGGGGAAAGGACCGTTCCTCCGCGTTTTATGAACGCTTCCGCAATGGCTTCCGATTCATATTGGTTGACCTTGCAACCGAGCGTGTAGATTCCGACAGAAAAAGCGGGGGACTGCATAAAGGCTCCTTTTTGAGATCGTTTTTCTTCATTGTAACACGAATTTTTGAAAATGTCAATAAAAATTGAGAAAAAAAGAATGTCGAATTTGAAAATAAAATATAAAAAGAAGGCACTTTCGGTGTATAATGTTGTGGAATAGAGAAGATTACAGAAAAAGGAG
>CAYPIV010000130.1:0-1087 GCA_964410895.1 uncultured Ruminococcus sp.
GACCGATATCACGGCGGCGACCGGATCGTTTTTTCGATCCGATCGCCGCCGTGATGGCATCTATACGCAATTTGTTTCAAAAACAAACGCAACCGTGGCGGCCGAATGTTCGCTCATTCTTCCGCATACAGCGATGATACGGTTCTTTACATAGGTTTCATGTCTTCATCGGAGCTCGGCGGAAACAAGAAAGGAAATACCCGAAAAACATCCCCGGCGCCCATCACGATGACAAGATCGCCCTCATGCGCTTCCTCCGCGATCGCATTTGCGGTGCGTTCAAAAGAACCGCAGTAACGTGCCCGCGGACCGATCCGCTCCGCCAATTGTTCGGAACTGACACCGTAAAGATTCTCTTCCCTTGCAGCGTAAATATCCACCATATACACACGGTCTGCATCTTCGAAAGCAGTGGAAAAAGCATCAAACAGACCTGCCGTTCGGCTGAACGTATGCGGCTGATACGCACACAGGATCCTGCGGTATCCCATTTGCTTTGCGCCCGCAAGCGTTGCGCGAATTTCATCCGGATGGTGAGCGTAATCATCGTATACCACGGCACCGTTGCAAATGCCCTTGCGTTCCATACGGCGCTTGGCGCCGTGAAACTTTGCCAAACCGGAAACAACGTCACTCGGTGCGATCTGCGACAGGATCGCCGCACTTGCCGCCGCCAAAGCATTGTAAACGTGATGCTTTCCGCACACAGGCAACACGATATGACAAAGGAATTGATCCCGCCGATACAGATCAAATTTCGAACCATCGTTTTCAAAGCAAACATTTTTGGCGGTAAACTCCGCTTCGCATTGCACGGCAAAACCGATCTTTTTGCAATGACAACCCCGTAATGCACGTTCACATTCGGCATCGTCCGCATTGTACAACACAGATCCCGTACTTCCCGTACGCTCCGCAAATTGCAGGAAAGACGTGCGGATCTGCTCCATACTGTGAAAATAATCCACATGATCCATGCCGATATTGAGAATGATCGCAAGCGTCGGCGAAAAATCCAAAAACGAATCCATATACTCGCAGGCTTCGAAGATCATTCGGCGGGTATCCCGACCGATATGACAAGCGG
>CAYPIV010000130.1:1187-3465 GCA_964410895.1 uncultured Ruminococcus sp.
GGCAGGCAGACAGCATTCGGGAAAGTCGTTCAAAACCGAAATGGGTATTTTCCAATGACATAACATGTTTTCCTTTCCGTAGATCGTCAAAATTCGACGAATGTAAATCGGATTTAAATTCAAAATAAATTCTGTGACGGATTATGGATTATTTTTGAAAAAACTGTTGCAAACAGCTTTTGAAATTCACAGAAATATGCGTTTTCCATTGAATAATGTTCACAAAAAGATTTTATACTAAAAACAGAAAAACAATTTTAATTCTATCTGCAAACGGAGGAACAAAAAATGCAAATTACCGATATCAAAGTACGGAAACTGTTTGACGAAGGTCCCATGAAAGCGATCATTTCGGTTACATTTGACGGTCAGCTTGCCGTACATGACATCAAAGTCATTCACGCGCGGGATAAATTCTTTATCGTTATGCCCAGCCGCAAGAATCCGGATGATACTTACCGCGATATTGTACATCCCATCAATGCGCAATTCCGCGGGATGTTGGAATCTGCAATCATCAACGCCTATGAAGCCGCTTTGGAAGAAGCCGCTGCACAGGTAGACGAAGAACCGATCTCGGAAACCGTTTGATCGGTAACGAGCCGCCGTCCTTGGTGTACGGCGGCTCGCTTTTTTGCCGAAAGGATCAAACCGTTCCGTGGGAGAACAAGACCTCTCCTTTGTGAAAAAGCATCGTTCCGTAGGTCCCGCCGCAACCGTCGGAAGCATACCGAACGCTTCCCGGATTGAACAGATACATCGGGTGATCCAATTCAAATTCCCCAATACGGGTGCCTGCCGCAAAAAAAGCGGAATGCGGGGTATGGGTGTGCCCGCACAAAACGATATCCGCCCCCTTGGAAGCCGCATGCAACAGCAATGACGTGTATCCGCCTTTGACGGAGAATCGATGCCCGTGCGTGAACAGGACTCGATGACCTTCCAATGCGGTCATCCCCTCCTCCGGTGCGGAAGCGGAAGCATACCAATCGCAATTTCCGCGCACACAATAAAAAAACAGATCACGCTCATATCTCTGTCGAAGGACGTCCAGATCTCGCAATCCGTCCCCCAAGAAAAAAACGCCGTTTGGCAAATACGGTTGGCGGGAAAGCACCGATTGCATCTGTTGCACACTGCCGTGTGAATCCGAAAAAATCAAATATTCCACGTTTTTTCCTCTCTGTCGATCTTGCTATCATTATAGCATTTTCTTTCGGTTTTGTCTACCGATTTTTCAAAAAAGCGCGCGTACTTTTTGAAAAAAGTACGCGCATTTTTCAGCCGAGATCCGGCAGATCTGTAAATTCCACGTTCAGCGTATCCGTCCCGTCGGATTCAAAAACCAAGATCTCGTTTTTTCCTTCCCGCAACATCGGTGCGGGAACATACAGGGTATGCGTCGGACCGATGTGGTAATACCGTCCGAGGCAAAATCCGTTCACCGTGACAAATCCCTTTTTCCACCCGTCCAGCCGCAAAAAAGTGTCTTTCGGGGTACCGTCGATCTCCAAGGTTCCGCGGAAAAAGGCGGGACTTTTTTGGGGAGGAACTTCCGTGACCTTGGAAAATACCAATTCGGAAAGATCCTGCATCGGCAACGGATACATCTGCCAACCGAACTGATACTGATTTTCAAATCGCATTCCGACAGCTCCTTTTTTCTCGGTCAACCCGGGACCGTAATTGACGTGCCCCATGTTCTCGGCAAGGATGTCAAGAACGGCTGTCTCACCGAACGCAAGCGGGATACGGACCTTTTCCTCTTCCGCAACTTCATCATTGCGGTATTGCGTTCCCCGATGTTCTCCGTTGACAAAGATCTGCACACGGTCACGAATTTCATCAAAATTCAAATCCCAACCGTCCAGCGGTCCCTCCAAGGTTTTGCGGTACAGCACATATCCGAAAGATTGCCCGATGTCCTCCATATAGTTCGGTTTTACCACGGAAATCGGCTTTGAAATGCGGTCAAGGTGATCAAACAAACCGGCAGTTTCATCCAAGATCACTGTTCCGTAAGCAGCTTTTTCGCTTTCTTTTGCAGTTAAATTCGGAACCCGATCTCCGAATTTTTCTTTCAGAATCCCCCGAAACCGATAATATGCCTCGGTCCGATCCCCCGCTTCTGTCAACAAAGCCCCGTAATCGTAGCTGGTCACGGTAGGCTGATACTGCCCCCGCATTAAATTCGCACCGTTCCAAAAGCCGAAGTTGGTTCCGCCGTGGAACATATAAACATTGACCGACCAATCGTTTTGCATAAACTCTTCAAAAT
>CAYPIV010000131.1:0-3439 GCA_964410895.1 uncultured Ruminococcus sp.
TGGCAAAATTATATTTTAAGTACGGCGCAATGGGATCTTCCCAAACCGCCAATGCACTGATTACAAAATTCAATTATGAAGAACGCGGAATGAAAGTTTGGCTCATAAAACCCGCCGTGGACGATCGCGACGGTGCCGATCTCGTACATTCGCGGATCGGATTGTCCGCACATGCGTACGACGTTACCCCGGAGTGTGATCTTTTCGAGGAATTCGGCAAACATACGGATTGCCATGTCATTATTGCGGACGAATGTCAATTTTTTGAAAGTGTGCAGATTGACCAACTTCGGCGCATTGTCGATACTTTGGATATTCCGGTGCTTTGCTTCGGGTTACGCACGGACTTCTTAACGCATCTGTTTGCGGGGAGCAAGCGATTATTCGAAGTGGCGGACTCCATCACCGAGATCAAAACCATTTGTGCCTGCGGAAAAAAAGCCATTGTCAATGCGCGCATCGATGCAAACGGGAATGTACTGACACAAGGAGGGCAAATTCTGATCGGCGGAAACGATTCCTATATTGCCATGTGTCACAGTTGTTGGAGAAAAGCCGTTGCCAAAACCGACAGTCCCGCTTCCGAACCGACTGTTTTGTGACGGTTCCGCACTTTGCATCAACCGAAAATAGCAACGTCCGACCTCGAAGAAAGATCGAGGTCGGACGTTATCTGATTGTCATCGTCGGAAAGCGAGATCACCGTAAACAGCCCCTTTCACCCTTTGATTTTCGAAAGATCGATCTCCAATCGGATCGGGCAATGGTCGCTTCCCTGCACCTCGGTCAGGATCCGGCTGTCTTTCACACAGGGAAGCAACCGATCGGAAACCAAAAAATAATCAATTCGCCATCCTGCGTTGTTCTCTCTGGCATGATACAGGTAACTCCACCAAGTATATTCCACTCGATCGGGATACAACGTACGAAACGTATCCGAAAAACCGCTTTGCAACAATTGTCCGAATGCCGCCCGCTCCGCATCGGAGAATCCCGCGTTGAAGTGATTGGACTTCGGATTTTTCAGATCGATCTCTTCGTGCGCTACGTTCAGATCTCCGCAACAGATCACCGGCTTTCTACGGTCCAGATCGGACAAGTAGTTGCGAAAAGCCGTTTCCCAGAGGAGCCGATACTCCAAGCGCGCCAACCCCCTTTGCGCATTCGGAGTATAAACATTGACCAAAAAGAACGTATCGTATTCCAAGGTAATGACACGTCCCTCAGTATCATGCTCCGGAATCCCGATCCCGTATCGTACGAAATTCGGTTGTTCTTTTGCAAAAACAGCGGTTCCGGAATACCCCTTTTTCTCGGCACTGTTCCAATATTGCATGTATTCCGATACGTTCAGCTGCGCTTGTCCCGCTTGCATTTTGGTCTCCTGAATCGAAAAAAAGTCGGCGTTTTGGCTCCGAAAAAAAGATTCCAAACCTTTCCCCATACAAGCACGAAATCCATTTACATTCCAAGAAATCAAAGTTTTTACCATCGTTTCTCCTTTCGTCTGCAACGTCCTCGTTTTCTAACAGTGTACCATAAATCACGTTTCTTTGCAACTTCTTTTTCGAAAAAGCTTGCATTTGCTCTCTTGTTGAGATATAATGAAGAAAGTGTGCGGTCGGAAGTGATACAGATTTTCGACCTCCGCTTGCCGGCGGTTCGACATGTTTTGACTGTCGATTTGCCTGTACCGCAAGAAATCCGCGGTCTCAAACACTGCCATTACCGTTTTCAAAAGGAGTTTTCGAAAATGAAAAAACATTTTTCGGTTTTGTTGCTTGCCCTCTTGCTGTTGTTGTGTTCCTGCGGGGATGCCGTTTCTCCCCCCATTGAACCATCCGCTACCACGCAGCCCTCGGTTTCGGACTCCCTTTCAACTTCCGACAAAACGCATCCGACCGAACAAACCACCGCATCCCCCTCGGTTCCGGATTCGGATTGTCAACATGCAGATGCCGATGAAAACGGCGTCTGCGATCTGTGCAACTGTTCCGTCATCGTCAATTTGGACTTTTACGCGATCAACGACCTGCACGGTAAAATTTGCGACAGCAACTCTCAGCCGGGTCTGGAAGAATTGACAAGCTATTTCAACACAATGTATACATCGGATGAAAATGTAGTCCTGATCTCTTCCGGTGACATGTGGCAAGGCAGTTCGGAATCCAATTTGACCAAGGGCATGTTGATGACCGAATGGATGAATACCATGGGGTTTGTTTCCATGACCATCGGAAATCATGAATTTGATTGGGGAGAAGCATCCATTCAGTTCAATGCGGAACTTGCGGATTTTCCCTTTCTCGCAATCAATATTTTTGACAGAGAGACCGATGAAAGAGTGCCCTACTGTGCTCCTTCCGTAATGATCGAGCGAAGCGGGATTCAGATCGGCATCATCGGCGCCATCGGCGATTGTTATTCCTCGATCTCCGGAGAACAGGTGCAAGATCTGTATTTTCAAACAGGAGCCGAATTGACTGCATTGGTGAAAGCGGAAAGCGAACGTTTGCGTGCCGCAGGAGCGGATTTTATCATTTATTCTCTGCACGACGGGTACGGTAAAAGTCAAAGCGGAACCCATTCCGTCAATACGTCTCAGCTTTCCTCCTACTACGATGTATCGCTTTCCAACGGGTATGTGGATCTTGTATTGGAAGGACATACACACCAAAACTACGTATTGCAGGATGCCTACGGGGTATATCACTTGCAGGGCGGCGGTGAGAATCGGGGGATTTCCCATATCGACGTCAATATCAATTCTGTCACCGACCGAGCAGAGATCGTCACGGCGGAATATCTTTCCAATTCCGTATATTCCGCATTTCCGGAGGACACTTTGATCGCGGAACTGCTTCTCAAATACGAGGAACAAATTGCCCCCTCGCGCGAAGTGTTGGGCATCAATGCACAATACCGTGACAGTACGGAATTGAAGCAAGAGATCGCGCGACTTTACTACGAATTCGGAATGGAACAGTGGGGAGAGCAATATGAGATCGTTCTCGGCGGCGGATTCATCAGCGTTCGAAATCCGTATACTCTGCCTTCGGGAGGCGTGACCTATTCCATGCTGCAATCCCTGTTTCCTTTTGATAACCGATTGGCGCTGTGTTCCATACGCGGCGAAGATCTGAAAGATCATTTCTTTGAAAATACCAATCCCAATTACTGTCTGTTTTATGAAGCGTACGGCGCGGAGATCCGAGAGGATCCGGTTGCGGATGAGATCTATTACATTATTGTGGATACCTACACCGCATCCTATGCCCCGAACCGTCTCACCGTAGTGGAACTGTATGATGAAGAGTACTATGCGAGGGACTTATTGGCAGAGTATATCCGCCAAGGCGGATTTGACCGTGCGGCAACTTTGCCGACCGATATCACGGCGGCGACCGGATCGTTTTTTCGATCCGATCGCCGCCGTGAT
>CAYPIV010000132.1:0-3431 GCA_964410895.1 uncultured Ruminococcus sp.
CCCCAAAAAACTTTTACGATCCGCAAAGTTGCCTGCGTAACCGGCTCGGAAATATCTCCGCCCTGCGGCGAAACCGCGCCGATCGCGGAAAGTGCGCCGATCCTTCCTTCGGAACCAAGACAAACCACTTTCCCCGCACGCTCGTAAAATTGTGCCAATCGAGAGGTCAAATATGCGGGGTAGCCCTCTTCTCCCGGCATTTCTTCCAACCGACCGGACATTTCCCGAAGCGCTTCCGCCCAGCGGGAAGTGGAATCCGCGATCACCGCAACCGAATAGCCCATATCTCGAAAATATTCCGCAATGGTAATACCCGTGTAAACAGACGCTTCCCGCGCGGCAACCGGCATATCCGACGTGTTGGCGATCAAAATGGTACGCTGCATCAAAGATTTTCCTGTTTTGGGGTCGGTCAGCTCCGGAAATTCGCGCAAAACATCGGTCATTTCGTTTCCGCGCTCACCGCAACCGATATACACAACCAAATCTACGTCGCTCCATTTTGCCAACTGATGTTGTACCACCGTTTTTCCGGAGCCGAACGGTCCCGGAACGCATGCAGTTCCTCCTTTTGCGATCGGAAACAGCGCGTCGATCGAGCGCTGTCCCGTGATCATCGGATCAACAGGCGGCAATTTTTCACGGTAGGGACGCGCTACGCGGACGGGCCATTTCTGCATCAGTGTGATTTCTTCCATGGTCCCGTCATCCAGCTTCAGTTTTCCGATCCGCTCCGTAACACGAAAATCCCCTTCCCGAAGTTCCACGACCGTACCGCTTTTCCGAGGCGGGACCATGATCTTATGCAAGATCACGTCGTTTTCCTGCACGGTCCCGTAAACGTCTCCGGGACCTACACGGTCACCGAATTTCAGCGCCGGGACAAAATGCCACTTTTTGTCCCGATTTAAAGCGGGCTCGTCGATTCCTCTGGTCAAATTGGAGCCGATCCGGATCCGCATTGCTTCCAACGGACGTTGAATTCCGTCATAGATCGTTTCCAAAAGTCCGGGACCCAGCTCCACCGAGAGCGGCGCCCCCGTGGAGACGACCTTATCCCCGCGCCCGATCCCGGCGGTTTCTTCGTATACCTGAATGGATGCACGGTCACCGTGCATCTCGATAATTTCCCCGATCAGTCGGTCGTTTCCGACGCGGACCACATCAAACAGATTCGCTTCCCGCATACCTTCCGCAACCACCAACGGTCCGGACACTTTCCGAATTCTTCCTTCTACCATAAATTGGGTTCCCTTTCTAACTTTCTTTCATGCCGATCGGCATTTGTTAAGCGGTCACACTTCCGCATCGTTGCGGAACAGGATATCGGCTCCCACCGCACGCTCGACCGCATTGCGGATCGCATTCATACCGTATCCCGTAGAACCTTCTTGCCCCGGAAGAGACAGAATTGCGGGCAACGGAAGATCCCGATACAGACGGATTGCATCTTCGATCTGCATTGCATACCGCTCGGTCACAAAAATGATCGCATACTCTCCCGTACGGACTAAGAAACGCAACGTTTGCTCGGCTTCTTCCGCACTGCGGACCTCATGCACCGCAAAACCGATCGCCATAAAACCGATCACGGACTCCCTCTCACCGAGGATTGCAACTTTATACATAACTCCTCCTGATCCTTTTCCGGATCACATCGATCGGCAACGAAGCGCTTTTTCCGGTGATCACGATCCGCAAATTACGGATCTCGTACTCGTATGCCAGCAAATAAGCGATTGGGATCTCCACGCCGAAAGAGCAAGTTTTTGCCGCTTGAATGCACTCCATCCAAAAATCATCCGCTTCCCGTTCGATCGTTGTCAAGTCCCCGTCAGCATGTGCCGCCACCGAAACAAACCGTGCATACGCGGTGGAACGCAACGCGTCCCACAAAGAACTTTCTCCTTTTTGACAAGCGGCAAGCACCCTGTCCGCAGGCAAAGAGCCGCCGTTCAACAAAGCCCGTTGCAACAAAAGCCACCCGGGTTCTCCGCTTCGCATCCGCAAAACGCGGATCGCAGTCAGCAAATTGGTCAGATCGATCTTTGTTTGCACCAAATGCAGAGCAAATGCAGATCTGCTTTCTTCTGCAAAAGAAAGCATGTCCGCATAGCAAGCGGCATCCAGCAAAAGGTCGATCGCCTGCGGATCTTTCGTTTTTGCATATTCTTCCATCGCCAACGGTGCGGCAACGCGCATGGCGGGAGACAGCTGATCATAGGTTTGCCGATGCACCATTTCGATGACCCGATCTGCCGAAACGGTGCCGAAATCCACCATCATGGAATGCGGATCCAATGTTCTGAGAAATCCCTTGATCGCCGCTTTGACATTGTTGCAATCATAGGGAAACAGCCAGATGCGAAGCGCAACGTCCGAATCGCAAAGCGAACGGATCTCCGCATACGCATTCTGCAATCGTTCGGAAAGGATCGCTTCCCAATCGTTGTCCGTTCCTGCAAGTCCCAATTCCGACAAACGTCCGTAACACTCGTCTGCGTTTTTGGATTCCATAAGCCAATGCAACCGTTCCTGTCCGATCAGATTCTTCTCCAAAGCGCGCAAGCGCCCTGTGGCGTAAAAATAATCCGTCATGACTTCCTCCTAAATAAAGGAAGTGCGCACGTCAAAAAGCGCATGTCCGACTTCTGCCTCCAATTCTTCTCGAAGACGCGCAAACAGCAACTCCAAAGAACAGTTGGCTTCAATATTGCCGCACCGTAGGATCAATCCGCCGCCGATATTGACGGGGAGCGATCCCAGACACATTTTGGAAAGCCGATCTGCCGAGATCTTTCCGTTCAGTTTTCGGCGTGTTTCTTCCAATACCGCTTTTCCGCAACGCTCCATGTCCCGTGCGTTCATCAAGATCTCGTAAGACGTCGGTGCCGAAAAATCCTCATCGCCGTAGGTCACGCTAAGATGCTCTGTTTCCACTTGCTCCAACATTGCGGCAGCCAAAAGACCTGCCAACAGTGCAGTATATTTTTCCGTACTTAAATTGCGCATATCCTCAAGAGTATCATCGAATACCGCGCCGAGCAATTCGCTTTGTACGGCAAGCGATCGGTTGCGTTTTTGACCGGCAACCGCTGCTTTTGCACGCGTGACCCACTCCGCACCGGTCTGTCTTGCCCGTTCAGAAAGATCCGCACGGATTTTTTCCGCTTTCGCACGGTACGCTTCGTCGATACGGTCACATTCCTCTTGTGCGTTTTCGATAATACGGTCTGCTTCCGCTTGTGCCTCTGCCAAAATTTTATCGGTAATTACGTTCAAGCCGTTCAAAGCCATACGGTTTGCTTCTCCTTTCTTGCCGACGATTCCAAACCAAGATCACAGAACCAGCAATACCGAGATCAACAGTGCCAAAATCGCATACAATTCAACAAACGATGCGGAAATGACCGCTTTTCCGACGGCTTCCG
>CAYPIV010000133.1:0-3424 GCA_964410895.1 uncultured Ruminococcus sp.
CAAGCTGATCAGAAGCCGTTTGACCTCCTTTCAGCGGATCGAGGTCACCAACAATTTGATCGGAGACGGAAACGTATTGGATAAAGTGCTACTTTCCGATGCGGAAAAGATCCGTCGGACCATGGAAGAAATCGACCACGATTCCTTTGAGGAAGCGGTCGATCAGATCATTGCCGCCAAAAATATTTACATCATCGGGGTTCGTTCGTCATCTGCTTTGGCAGGTTTTTTAAACCATTGTTTTCGCATGATCTTCGATAATGTGAAATTCGTGCAAACCACGTCCGGCAGTGAGATGTTTGAACAGATCATGCGCGTCGGAGAGGGGGATGTAATGGTTGCGATCAGTTTTCCCCGGTATTCCAAGCGGATCATCAATGCCGTGGAATATGCCCGCTCGCAAAAAGCAGATGTGGTTGCTTTGACCGACAGTCAGATGTCGCCGATCGCCGCATTTGCCGATCAGCTGTTGATCGCGCAGAGCGATATGGCGTCTTTTGTGGATTCTTTGGTGGCGCCGTTGAGCATTTTGAATGCAATGGTCGTTGCCATTTCCCGAAAGAAGCAAAAGGAGTTGACCGACCGTCTCCACATTTTGGAGGAGGTATGGGATCGGTATGAGGTCTATGACAAAAAGGATATCTGACGCGGTCCGGATTGCCGTGATCGGCGGAGGAGCCGCCGGTATGATGGCGGCGATCACCGCTGCGCAATACGGTGCCGACGTGACCATGTACGAGCGCAATCCACAAGTCGGGAAGAAACTTCGGATCACGGGAAAAGGTCGCTGTAACGTTACAAATGATTGCGATCTGAATGAATTTTTGACCAATGTTCCCACCAATCCGCGGTTCCTATATGCGGCACTGTCTTCTTTTTCCACCGCGGATACGCGTTCTTTTTTTGAATCTTTGGGGGTTCCGCTTAAGACCGAGCGCGGAAAGCGGGTGTTTCCTGTTTCGGATAAAGCAGCGGATATTGTCCATGCCATGGAGAAAAAATGTTTGCAATGCGGTGTCAAAACGGTCTTTCGGCGCGTTTGCGGTCTGCTTTTGCGGGACGGAGCCGTGTGTGGGGTCCGAACGGATGTCGGTGAGGAACTCTTTGATCGTGTGATTGTATGCACGGGAGGAAAGTCCTACCCGAGGACCGGTTCCGACGGTGACGGTTACCGTTTTGCACGGGATGCCGGGCATACGGTCACCGATTTACGTCCTTCTTTGGTGCCTTTGGTTGCCGATGGGACGCTGTGTGCTTCCATGCAGGGACTCTCTTTAAAAAATGTTGCCTTGCAGATCACGGAACTTGCCACCGAAAAATGCGTTTATTCGGATTTCGGGGAACTGATGTTTACCCATTTCGGATTAACGGGTCCCACGGTGCTTTCCGCTTCCGCGCATCTTTCGGATATTTGTCCGAAAAAGTATGAAGCAAGGATCGATTTGAAACCCGCTTTGGATGAAAAGACATTGGATGTTAGATTGCTTTCGGATTTTGCCAAATACCGAAATCGTGATCTGATGAATGCCATGAACGACCTGCTTCCGCAGAAGATGATCCTGCCGTTCCTTCGGTACTGTCGGGCGGATCTGCACAAAAAAGTGCATTCGGTAACGCGGGAAGAACGGGAAGAGATGGTCCGCGCGCTGAAGCGGTTTCGAATTCCGTTGCACGGACTTCGTCCGTTGGACGAGGCGATCGTGACGCGAGGCGGGGTAGACGTGAGGGAGATCGTTCCCAAAACCATGCGGTCCAAACTTGTATCCGGTTTGTATTTTGCGGGAGAAGTTTTGGATGTGGATGCGTATACGGGCGGATTCAATCTGCAGATCGCATTTTCAACCGCTGTTTTGGCGGGAACCGACGCGGCACTTGCCTGAAAGGAGATTTCTATGTTCCAAATTGCAATCGACGGTCCGAGCGGTGCCGGAAAATCCACCGTTGCCAAAGCACTGGCTGCCAAGCTCGGCATGGTCTATGTGGATACGGGTGCGCTTTACCGTACGATCGGATACTATGTTCACAGCCGACACGCAGATCCCAAAGATGCCGATGCCGTAGCGGCATTGCTTCCCGAGCTCCGGTTCGATCTGACTTATGAGAACGGTACGCAACAGGTGTACCTGAACGATGAGGCGCTCGGTGACAGGATCCGTACTCCGGAAATGTCTTTGTATGCGTCCGCCGTATCCGCAATTCCGGCGGTTCGGAACTTTTTGTTGGAAACGCAACGCTCCATTGCCGCGCGCAACAGTGTGATCATGGACGGCAGAGACATCGGTACCGTGATCTTGCCGCATGCGGATGTCAAGATTTTTTTGACTGCCGAGGATACGTGCCGTGCCCGGCGGCGGTATGAGGAATTGATCGCCAAAGGAATTTCGGTGACCTTTGACGAGGTGCTTTCGGACATGCAGAAGCGTGACTCCGATGACAGCACGCGCAAGGTGGCGCCTGCGGTTGCCGCACCCGACGCGGTCATATTCGACAATTCTTGGATGTCGCCCGAGGAATGCGCAGAGGGGTTATTGAACGTGATCCGTCAAACGCTCGGAGAGGCGGTCTTTTCGTGATTTTTTCGCCGTACGGGAAAGTCGCATTGTCGGGATCCTTTGATAGGAGGAAATGATGAGAACAGTTACGGTAGCGGAGAATGCGGGGTTTTGCTTCGGGGTCAAACGTGCGACCGACCGCTTGGAACAAGCCATCACCGAGGCGCGTGCGGGGGAACGGATCTATACGCTCGGACATTTGATCCATAACGAAGCGTACTTGGATTCGCTTCGCAAACGGGGTGTGGAGTCGATCGAAAACAACGAGATCGAGCAGATCGCCGAAAACGCTTCTGCCGAACATCCGGTCACGGTCTTGGTGCGCGCACACGGTTGCCCGTGCGATACGGTCCGCCGTTTGGAAACTTTGGCAAACGAAAATCCGTATTTTCGGTGGTTGGATTGCACCTGCCCGTATGTCAAAAAGATCCATAAGATCGCGGCGGAATGCGATCCGGAGCGGCAGTGCTTTATTTTGATCGGTGCCGCCGAACATCCGGAAGTAAAAGGGATCCTCAGTTGCTTTGCGGGCGAAAAATACGTGTTTGCCTCGGCAGACGAGTTGGAAGCCGCACTTTCCGAATGGGACGAGCAAAAAATCAAAGAAAAAGTACCAATAATGGTGGCTCAAACAACGCAAAATTTGGTTAATTGGAACCAAAGTCAAAAAAAATTGAAAAAACTATGTACAAATGCGATAATTTTTGATACAATATGCAGTGTAACCGAACGCAGACAGACCGAGGCGGAACAGCTTTCCGAGGTGTGCGATTTCATGATCGTGATCGGCGGCAGAGAGAGCTCAAACACTGCAAAACTGTATGAGATCTGTCGAAAAAAATGCAGTCGCACCGTTTGGATCGCCAATGCGG
>CAYPIV010000134.1:0-3416 GCA_964410895.1 uncultured Ruminococcus sp.
ACCATAATTGCAGGTGTCCGTCAATACGACAGCTCTTTTTGTCTACAGTCTGCGGGTTCGATCGGCATGCCGATCGAACCCGTTTCGCATTCTGTTTTGTCTTTACCGAAGATTGTGAATCTTCGATGCTCGGTCACGGTACGCGCTTACTTGCCGAGTGCCTCGTCGATGGCCTTTGCGGCAGTCTTTCCAGCTCCCATTGCGGAAATGACGGTAGCGGCACCGGTGACGGCGTCTCCGCCCGCATAGACCGCCGAACGGGAAGTCAAACCGTCCTCATTGACAACGATCCCGCCTCTCGAATTGACTTCCAAGCCGTTTGTGGTGGATTTGATGAGCGGATTCGGTGACGTACCGATCGACATGATCACGGTGTCTACATCCATGATAAATTCACTGTTCGGAATTTCAACGGGGCGACGTCTGCCGCGTTCATCCGGCTCGCCGAGCTCCATGCGGACACACTTGATCCCTTTGACAAACCCGTTTTTCGGATCTTTCGCATCGTCCGAATTTTGGTATCCCAAGATCTCCGTCGGATTGCAGAGCAGGCAGAAGTCGATCCCTTCTTCTTCCGCATGTTCCACCTCTTCGCGGCGGGCGGGAAGTTCTTCCATCGAACGTCGGTAAACCACGGAAACTTTTTCCGCACCGAGACGAAGCGCAGTTCTGGCAGCGTCCATAGCAACGTTACCGCCACCCACGACGGCAACGTTGCCGCCTTTCATGATCGGCGTTTCCGGATCTTGCAAGTAGGATTTCATCAAATTGCTTCTGGTCAAAAATTCATTGGCGGAGTAGACCCCTTTCAAGGACTCGCCGGGAATTCCCATAAAGTTCGGAAGTCCCGCACCGGAACCGATAAACACGGCTTCAAATCCCATGTCAAACAGTTCATCCACGGTCAGGGTTTTGCCGATGACGATATTGGTTTCGATTTTGACACCGAGCTTTTCCAGTGTTTCCACTTCCTTGGCAACGATCTTTTTGGGGAGACGAAATTCCGGAATTCCGTAGACCAAAACGCCGCCTGCTGTGTGAAGCGCTTCGAAAACGGTAACTTCGTAGCCTTTTTTGGCAAGATCACCTGCGCAAGTCAAACCGGAAGGTCCGGATCCGACAACCGCCACTTTGTGCCCGTTCGGTTGGGGCAGCGTCGGTTCTTCTGTGCAGAACGTATTGTGCCAATCGGCAACAAAACGCTCCAATCTGCCGATTCCGACAGACTCTCCCTTGATGCCGCGAACGCACTTGGATTCACATTGCGTCTCCTGCGGGCAGACACGTCCGCAAACGGCGGGCAGGGAAGAAGAACGGGTAATGATCCTGTATGCAGCTTCAAAATCGCCCTCTTTGATCTTTGCAATAAATTCGGGAATGCGGATTTTTACGGGGCATCCGTCGACACAGGGCATATTTTTGCAGTTTAAGCAACGGTTTGCTTCATCGATCGCGGTTTCTTCGCTGTAACCGAGTGCAACTTCATCAAAGTTGCGGGCACGGATCTTGGCATCTTGTGTGGGCATGCTGTTTCTTTTGGGACTCATATTTGCTTTTGCCATCTCAGTGCACCTCTTTTTTGAATAAATTGCAGGTCTTTTCGTACGCGTGACGTTCAAAATCCGCATACATTCTGCCGCGCGACATGGCTTCGTCAAAGTCGACCTCGTAACCGTTGAAATCCGGTCCGTCCACACATGCGAATTTCGTTACGTTCTTTCCCTCGGAATGCAAAGTCAAACGGCAACCGCCGCACATGCCGGTTCCGTCGATCATAATGGGGTTCATGGAAACCGTTACCGGAACTTCGAACGGTCTTGCGGTCTCCACCACAAATTTCATCATGATCAGCGGACCGATCGCGATGATCATATCAAAACGCTTTCCAGCTTCCAACAGCGCTTTCAGGGGCAGAGTAACGTTCCCTTTGGTGCCGTAGGAACCGTCGTCCGTCATCAAATGCAGGGTATCGGAGCATGCTTGAAATTCCTTTTCCAAGATGACCAGATCACGGTTCCGAAATCCGATGATCGAAGTAACTTCCGCACCGGCGGCGTGCAGCGCTTCGGCGATCGGCATGGCAATGGCACAGCCGACGCCTCCGCCTACGATGCAAACGTTTTTGAGCCCGTCCAAATGGGTTGCAACACCGAGCGGTCCGACAAAATCCCGAATGCTTTCTCCAGCTTCTTTATGGGAGAGCTTTTCCGTGGTCGCTCCGACCACCTGAAAAATGATCTTTACCGTTCCGCGCTCACGGTTGACACCGGCTACGGTCAGCGGGATCCGTTCTCCCTCTTCGTCCACCCGCAAGATAATGAACTGACCGGGGCGTGCTTTGTTTGCCACCAACGGCGCTTCGATTTGAAGTTGAACGACCGTCGGATTTAACACTGTTTTTTCGACAATTTTATACATGTTTTTTCTCCGTTTGCAAAATGACGGTTACCAAAGTCTCGGTAACCGCCATTTCTTTTTTATTTTTACAGCTTAACCGCGATCAGAAATCTACTTCGGTATCATAGTAGCAGCATTTCAGCAGCTTTTCCATTTCCTCTACGGAAATTGCTCTGGGGTTGGAACCCGTGCAAGCATCCGCAACGGCGTTCTTGGCAATTTCGGGGAGGCGCTCCAAGAAAATGTTTTCCGGAACAAAACCGTTCTCGCAGGGCAGAGCGTCCGCACCGTAATTCTTGATGCACTGCGGAATATTGAGGGCGTCGTTCATGCCGCGCAAATAAGCGATCAAGTTCGCAACTTTTTCGTCATCGTTTGCACCACCCAATCCCATGTAATCCGCAATGGTGCCGTAACGCTTCTTAGCGGTCTCGTCCTTTGCGTTGAAAGCAATGACTTTCGGGAGGTACATAGCGTTTGCGGCGCCGTGGATGATGTGTGCGCCGAGATCTTCGAACACCGCACCCGTTTTATGTGCCATGGAGTGAACGATACCGAGCAGAGCATTGGAAAATGCCATTCCCGCAAGGCACTGTGCGTTGTGCATGGTCGCACGGCTTTCCATGTTGCCGTTGTAGGAGTTTACCAAATTTTCTTGGATCATTTTGATCGCGAAGATCGCAAGAGGATCGGTAAAGTCGCAGTTGCAAGTGGATACATAGGCTTCGATCGCGTGTGTGATCGCGTCCATACCGGTGTGGGCGGTGAGCTTTTTCGGCATTGTTTCCGCCAGATCGGGATCTACGATGGCAACATCCGGCGTGATTTCAAAATCGGCGAGCGGATATTTGATTCCTTTTTGGTAATCGGTAATTACGGAAAATGCGGTAACTTCGGTTGCGGTACCGGAAGTCGAGGGAATTGCACAGAAGTGTGCTTTTTTGCGGAGAGACGGAATTCCGAATACAACGCACATTTGCTCAAAGGTGATTTCGGGATATTCGTACTTGATCCACATA
>CAYPIV010000135.1:0-3355 GCA_964410895.1 uncultured Ruminococcus sp.
CCGTTCAATGCATTGGCAAGCAAACATCTGCCGCTGTAAGAAACGCACATGGAACCGTGAACAAATGCCTCAAGTTCCACTTCCTGCGGAATTCCGGCGCGGATCTCCAAGATCTCTTCCAAAGTCAGTTCCCGCGCCAACACCAACCGCTTGGCGCCCATTGCCGCATATGCGCGCGCCGAAGCGGGACTGACAATGCTGGTTTGTGTGGAAATGTGGATCTCCATTTGCGGCAAAATCTCCCGCACCGTGGCAAGTACTCCGAGGTCGGCAACGATCATCGCGTCGATCTTCGCATCCGCAAGGGATTCCAAAAAGCGCCGCAACAGCGGATATTCTTTTGCGCGAGGCATGGTATTGACCGTTAAATACAGCTTTTTGCCTCGCTTATGAACGTACTCGGAAGCTTCATAAAGTTCTTCAACCGTAAAATTGTCGGCTGCGGACCGCATACCGAACATTTGCCCTGCCAAATAAACGGCGTCCGCTCCGTACAGGAGCGCCGCTTTCAGCTTTTCAAAATTTCCCGCCGGGGACAACAACTCCGGTTTCATCAATCACTTCTCCATTTCTCTGTAAACTTGACCGAGCAGAGTCCGCATTTTCGGGCAATTTACGGTCGATTCAATCCTGCTCCTCCGAATCGGATGTCAACACGGCGATCCCCAGATCATTCAGATCCTGTTCCGCAACGGGAGAGGGGCATTGAGACATCAATTCGCTTGCATTTTGCACTTTCGGGAACGCGATCACGTCCCGCAGAGAATCCGCTCCGGACATGACCATAGCCAAACGGTCAAGTCCCATACCGGAGCCACCGTGAGGCGGTGCGCCGTACTTATATGCATCCACCAAAAATCCGAACTTACGCTCAATGTCCTCTGCCGTAAGTCCCAAAGCGCGGAACATTTTTTCCTGCAACTGCCAATCGGTGATCCGAATGGAGCCGGACAGCAATTCGGTTCCGTTCAATACCATGTCGTAACATTCGGCACGCACATTTCCGGGGTTGCTCTCCAAATACGGCAAGCACTCCTGCAGGGGCATGGTAAAGGGATGGTGCATTGCATCCCAATGTTTCGTATCTTCATTCCACTCGAAGAAGGGGAATTCCACGACCCACAGGAAATTGAAAACGCCCTCCGGAATCAAATTCAGCTTTTTGCCGAGCAGGTTCCGCAAAGCGCCGAGGGTCGGCAACGTGACCTTATTTTTGTCCGCCACCACAAGCATGACATCTCCGCGTTTCATTTGCGCACAATCCAAAATTGCCTGCAATTCTTCCGGCTGCAAGAACTTGGAAAACGAGCATGTCGGCGTTTCGTCTACCCAACGAATATATGCCAAACCTTTCGCGCCGATTCCTTTGGCGTGCTCGGTCAGTTTATCGATTTCCTTTCTGGTCAATACCGAAGCGGCATTTTCCGCAACGATACAACGGACCGAACCACCCTGCGCGATCGCATCCGTAAAGACCGAGAAACCGCACTGTTTTACCGTATCGCTCAGATCCAAGATCTCCATTCCGAACCGCGTATCCGGCTTATCGGAGCCGTACCGGTTCATCGCTTCCGCGTAGGTAATGCGCGGCATCGGTGTCGGAACATCCACGTTCAAGACCTCACGGAATACGCGTTTGATAAATCCTTCGTTCATTTCCATAATGTCCTCCTGCGTAGCAAAGGACATCTCCAGATCGATCTGGGTGAATTCCGGCTGCCGGTCCGCACGAAGATCTTCATCTCGGAAACAGCGCGCCAGCTGGATATAGCGATCGTAACCGGACAGCATCAGCAGTTGCTTGTAAATTTGCGGCGACTGCGGAAGCGCGTAGAAACTGCCTTTGTGGATCCGGCTCGGCACCAGATAATCGCGAGCCCCCTCGGGGGTGGATTTGATCATCATGGGGGTTTCAATCTCCAAAAAGCCGTTTTCATAATAGTATTCGCGTGCGACTTTCGCAATTTGGTGACGCATCTGAATATTTCTCTGCAACGAAGGACGGCGCAGGTCCAAATACCGATATTTCAGTGCGATCTCGTCTTTCACTTTTTTGGCATCGGAAACCTCGAACGGAGGGGTCTGCGAGGCAGAGAGGATCTTCAATTCCGTTACAAAGATCTCTACCTGACCGGTAGGCAGTTTGAGATTGACCGCACCTTCGCCTCTCGGACGCACCGTGCCGTGTGCGGCAAGTACATACTCGGCACGAATACCGAACGCTTTGTCAAAGATCTCCCGTTCGGTCTCGGAATCAAACGCCAATTGAACGATTCCGGTACGGTCTCGCAAATCAATAAAGATCAAAGCGCCGAGGTCCCGCTGTCTCTGGACCCATCCCATCACGCAAACATCTTTTCCGATGTCTTTTTCGGTTACGGTCCCGCAATAATGCGTCCGTCTGTCTTTTGCACTTAAAAATTCCGCCATATTATTTTCATTCCTTTCTGAAGTCCTGTTGCCAATCGGTAAAGCAAACGTTTTTGACCGAATATCGCCGTTTGAAACCGTTAAAACGCAATTCGAATCCGTTCGGTGGTCACACCGTCCACAGCTTCCCGAACCAACGCATCAAAATCCAACCGTCTTTGCTGTTCTTCCACTTTGGCAAGAACCGGGCGGGTACGCGGATGTTTCGGAGTAAATACCGTACAGCAATCCTCGTACGGCTGGATGGAGATATCAAATGTGTTGATCTTGCGTGCGATCCGAATGATCTCTTCTTTGTCCATGCCGATGCACGGCCGAAATACCGGCAGTGTCGTCATAGGATCCGTAACGCCGATGGCTTGCATGGTCTGCGACGCCACCTGACCGAGACTTTCGCCGGTGATCAATCCGCCGCATTCCCACTGCTTTGCCAATCGATCCGCAATTGCCATCATATACCGACGCAACAGCAACGTAAAATAATCTTCCTCGCAATTTTTAACAAGTTCTTCCTGAATGTGCGTCAAAGACACCACATGCAGATTGAACGAACCCGTATACTGCGCGATGGTACGCGCCAATTCAAACACTTTCTCTCTTGCCCGTTCGCTGGTGTAAGGAAAAGATTCAAAATGAACCGCTTCCAAAGTAACGCCGCGCTTGGCGATCATATAACCGGCTACCGGAGAGTCGATCCCGCCGGACAGCAACAGCATACCTTTGCCGTTGGTCCCCACCGGGATCCCGCCGGCTCCGGGAAATTGCCCCGCATGGATAAAAGCTTTCTGCTCCCGAATCTCCACATGCACCGTGATCTCCGGATCGTGAACATCCACACGCAAATGCGGCACGGCGGAAAGCAACAATCCTCCGATCTCCCGACTGATCTCGATCGAATTCAACGGAAACAGTTTGTCGGAACGCT
>CAYPIV010000136.1:0-3354 GCA_964410895.1 uncultured Ruminococcus sp.
AACGAAAGTTCCTCTTCCATCCCGATAAAATTATAGTATGCAAGAGCATTTGCTTCCGCATACGCGGAAATTTGCGCATCCCATTCTTCATACCAATAGTATCTCCAACTGTTTGTAGGTGCTTTCACCAAGATCAATTCGATTCCGTTTTCTTCACACAGAACGCGCATTTTTTCCAAATACTCCATGGAAGTTTCGGGCAAACTGTAATCGGAAAGCGGTTGTCCTTCTCGTTCCGAAAGTTTTGGACTGACAGCAGTCTGCATTAAATATCCGTTATGCGTCACCGTGTCACGGGAAAACCAATAGCGAAGATCTTCGTTCGTAAGTTCTTTCCACCGACTGTGAAACCGCAACAGCGGAAACAGGTAGGAAAGAAAACTTTCCCCATCGGTCATCGAGGCGAGAACCGCTTTCCACTTGGTCATGGAAAACTTCATACCGTCAAGCGTCATTCGATTATACGCTTCGCTTTGCGGTTCCCCGTGTTTCAGTGCATACACATTAAAGACCACGGCTTTCGGTGTCTCATAGCGTAAGGTATCCTCTAACAGGTAATAGGACTGCCATGCAAGTTGTTGGGCGCTTCCGCGGATATAGGAAGTGATTCCATATTCTTCCCATAACGTAGGCGGGGTAAAACTTTCATAGACTTCACAATCTCCGATAAACAAAACATCATGACCGCCCCCGTCCGTGTAATATTCGGAGATCATGGCGCCTTCTCGGGAAGATGTCATGTATTTCGGAACCAACAGTGCTTGCAACAAAGAAAGCAATATTCCGGCGCACAGCACAAGCGCCAAACAGCCGATTCCGATTTTCAGTCGTTTTTTTTTCATGGCAACCTCCCTTAAAATTGATTGTAAATAAACTGCGAAGCGTCATATCCGATGCCGTATGCGCCGAAGATCAAAACGACCATGCCCAAAACCAATACGCACAGGGTAAACAGCAACGGCTGTTTGGCGATCGTTTCTCGGTGTTGCCGATCCCGCTTTCCGAATGTGACGAAAAAGATCAATAAAATTCCGCCTGCAAGAACACACCATTCCGCAGGATCCATCAATTGAAGCCATCCGCCGAGGAAAAAATCGGAAATATTCCAATGTGTGATCATTGTCAGCCACATGGAAAATGTTTTTCCGACATCTCGATAGCAATCCAAAGAACGGATCAGTCCCATCAGCAAAAAAGTTCGTATCGCCTGCCAATATCCCCACGCTTTCCCGGAAGTCAGACGCGGATAACGATTTGAAAATCGGAGATACAGCGGGGAAAGTTCCTGCGAAACTAAAATCACACCGCAGTTTAACAATCCCCAAATAATGAAATTCCATCCGGCACCATGCCAAAGTCCTGTCAAAAACCAAGTTACGGTCGTTGCAATATAAACGGGAAGTCGCTTTCCGACGGCATTGCCGAACGTTTCCCGAGACCATTTGGAAAGTTTTTGCATGGGACGGCACAGAGAGAGCGGGTAAAAAACGTAGTCGGTAAACCAACTTCCCATTGTGATATGCCAGCGGTTCCAATATTCCTTCGTAGAGCGCGAAGAAAAGGGATGATCGAAGTTTTCGGCAACGCGAATTCCGAAAATGTCGGAAAGCCCGAGCGTAATATCGATACCGCCGGTAAAATCGCCGTAGATCTGCGCGGAATACAGCAAGATCAACAGGAACACGTAAAAACCGGTATAAATGCCTTCGTCTCCCCCGCTCCCCACCAGCTTTTGAACCGCCAAGGAAGCGGTATCGGCAACTACCAATTTTTTAAAAAATCCCCAAACGATCCGCAATGTTCCAAAACGGAAGCGCTCCCATTCAAAGGAATGCGGTGCAAACAATTGTTCCGATAACGCGTCAAAACGACTGATCGGACCTTGGATCAACTGTGGAAAATACGATACGAACAATGCAAATTTGGCAGGGTTTTGTTCCGCGCGGATCTTATTTTGATAAACATCGATCAGGTATCCCATAGATTGGAACGTGTAGAAAGAGATCCCGAGCGGAAGTAAAAAATTCGGTATGGAAAACGGAGCATTGCCGAATGCCGTCCACAAAAAAGATACGCCCGCCAATACGAATGAGGTGTACTTCAGAACTGCCAATACCCCAAATCCTGCAAACAATCCCAAAAGCAAAATGCGAAACCGCTTTTTCTTTTCCGACGCGCGAAATGCTTTTCGTTCGGTCTTATCCCAAGACGCACGATTTTCCGAAACGGTTTTCTCTTCCGCATCCCGCTTTTTTTGCATCCAAACTCCGATCAAATAACTGACAGCGGTCGTAAAAAGTAAAAAGATCAGATACCGAAGCCCGGAAAAAGCATAAAACAGGTAACTTGCGCCCAGCAATACCCACCATTGTCGAGACTTCGGGACAGAAAAATACAGCAACACCGTAAGCGTTGCAAACATCAGAAACGCAGCTGTTGTAAATGACATGGTCACCGCTTATTCCGCATCCAACCGCTCGATCAGATTCCAGATCGATCTTACCGAATTGAAATTTTCTGGAACGACGTCCTTTGCGGGGATCGAAATATCAAACGTACTGTTGATCTCGGTGATCAATGTTACAATATCCAACGAATCCAAAATACCTTCTTCGATCAGATCACGCTCTTCCGTAAAATCAATGTCGGGATGCATCTCCCGAAGAATGTTCCGTAATTGTTCCATAGTTGTTTCCTTTCCGATGGGTTTCAATATCATTTTCATAGTTATATTATACCTGCTTCAAAAGCTTCTGTCAATGGATTTTTGAGTAGTTTCCCAAAAAAAGAAATACCGTATTTTCGATATGATATTTCGCAAAAAAGCAGAAAAAGCCAAGCAAATGATCACCAAAGCGAAATGATTGCATCCGTGCCCCTTTGACTGTAGCTCTCCCCTCCCAATCGGAGCAACAGACAAAAGGAAATGCTCTGCACAGCAGACGGAACTTGCAAAATCACCGCCCCACGGTGTCTCATTTTGATGAGCCTTTTATAACCTGCATCGGATCAAGAAAAAAAGCAGTCGGTACATTTCCGAGAAGGGAATTGTACCGACCTTTTGATTGAATCCGCATGTCAAGCCTCAAGCGATGTTAAGCCAATGCAGTGAGTGAAAAACTTTTGTTTGAAGTACCTCAAAACCGTTTCGTGCGATCCGAGCTGCTCGGCATAGCGATGATCTCATTCCGGATCAATGACAGCAGGTTTGCACTATTTTATAATAAATTCACTTCAAAAATCAAGAAAACATCATACCAACTCATCATTCATGCAATGATTCAATACAAATCAACGATAAAATCATCCACTATGATGATCCGTTGTAAGTCAAAGTCATACGCAATAAAAGTA
>CAYPIV010000137.1:0-3341 GCA_964410895.1 uncultured Ruminococcus sp.
ATGATGCGCTTTTTCAATCGACTTTCCAACTGATCGATCTGTTCAAATTCGTTTTCGGTAATGCTGGTTGCCGGGATTCCCGTCCACAATTCGATCACATTGGCAATATCCTGCTCGGTCAAACACACTTGACGAAACGCGGGCTCCAAAGCTTCCAAACGAGCGGATAAACGCAATTCTTCCGTTTGAATCCCGGAAATTTCTTCGTACCGATGCTGTTCGGCAGCTTCATTTCCCGCAACTTCGCCCTCCAACGCTTCCCGCTTGGTTTTCAGCTCCAGTAAACGGTCCCGGATCTCATAAGATTCATTCAGCGGAGCGGAAGAAAGAGAGAGTGCGGAAGCCGCCTCATCCAAGAGGTCAATGGCTTTGTCCGGAAGATACCGATCCGTAATATGACGTTCGGACAGAACGACGATCCGTTTTAAAAGCGCATCCGGAATCAGCACCCCGTGAAATTCCTCATAGTAGTGTTTGATCCCGCGCAACATTTCAACGCTTTCTTCCACGGAAGGCTCTTGCACGGTGACCGGCTGAAAACGTCTTTCCAAAGCGGTGTCTTTTTCGATATACTTGCGGTATTCGTTCAAAGTGGTGGCACCGATGATCTGTACTTCGCCTCTGGAAAGTGCCGGTTTCAAAATATTTGCCGCGTTCACGCTGCCTTCCGCTTCGCCGGTCCCGACGATATTGTGCACTTCGTCAATGACCAAAATGGCATTGCCGACTTCCCGAACCTCATTCAAAAGTCCGAGAATGCGGGACTCAAACTGTCCGCGGAATTGCGTTCCCGCAACCAACGCGGTCATATCGACCAAATAGACCTCTTTGTTGCGAAGTTTATACGGAACGTTGCCCTCTGCAATGCGCGACGCAAGCGCTTCCGCAATTGCCGTTTTTCCGACTCCGGGTTCGCCGATCAGGCACGGATTGTTTTTTTGCCTGCGGCAAAGGATCTGGATCACGCGTGCCAACTCCTGTTCCCGACCGATGATCCGATCCAATTTTCCGTCTCTGGCAAATTGCGTCAGATTTCGGCTGTACATCGGCAAAAATTTCAGCTTTTTGGACTCTTTTTTTCCTTTCGTTCTCTCTTTTTCCGCGGTTCCGCCGGTCGGATTCGGTGCGGAGACCGATCCGTTCCCATCCTCTTTTGCGATCAAACCGGCATCCCGAAACAGTTTCGGCAGATCGATTGCGGGAGCTCCTCCGTCCTCGGTATCATCGCAATCGGAAGGCAGATCGGCATTTTCCATCATGACGTTCAGCTCTTCTTCCGCGTTTTCGAGCTGATCCGGTGAGATACCGAATTGATTCATCACATTTCCGACGATATTATCTACGGGAACCCCCATATCCTTGGCGCACTTCAAGCACAGCCCTTTGCTGCTTTTTTCGCCGTTTTCCATTTTGGTAACAAATATAACCGCCATACGCTTATGGCATTGCGAACACATGACCATAGTTAATCTTATTTATCCGATCCGAACTCGGTTCCTTTCTTTCATTCAACTCATAGGGTTTTCGTACTGTTGAGAAACAAATTTCCGATATCAAAAGCGCTGAAGATCCGAAGCAAAGCGGATTCGCCGAAAAATCGGATCACAACGGAATCCGCATAAAAAGGGGCTTCGGAGAAAAACAGTTTGATCAAAGAGGCAACGATCAGCATCAAAGCTCCGGCGATCAAAATCCCCCACACGGCCCCGAGCAATTTATTCACGCGGTCCAGCAGCGGGATCTGCCCGATCACGGCGTTCAAAATACCGGCAAGTAAAAACAACGCGATCCAAGCCGCCGCAAATACCAACAGATACGCAATGATATTGGAGATCAAGGAAGCAACCGGTGCGGACAGCTGCGACGTTACCGCGTGGATCCACTCTTCATCGGAAGAACCGAGAGTTTCCAAGGAAGTTCGCAGCTCCTCCGTATGTAAAAAGGACGGGATCTGCTCCATCAACCGACCGATATCCAACTGCCCCGCCGTTTCCGCATAGATCTGCGAAACCGTCTCGTGCATCGAGTTGTATACCATATTTCCGATCAAATGATCGTAAAACCACCCGGAAACGTAACCGCCGAACCAATAAGCGATCAAGACGGCAAGTAACAAGCTGCAAGAACGAAGCGCAATTTTTAACAATCCGCGGTGATAACATACCGCAACGATCGACAAGCCGATCACGACAAAGATCAAATCAGCAATTCCACTTCCCATAACATCTTATCTCCTCCGAAATTTCTAAATATACTAAATATACTATTTGAAGTCAAAAGCGAAAATATACCGCTTTTTGTGGAGAGCAAAGCAATACTTCGTTTTCCCGCACGGCAAGCAAAACGCGGTTCTCCGTATCCGTCAGGATCACGCGATCTTCCCGCTCGTTTTGCGCAAAGATCAGACGGATCCCTCCGGAAAACAAAACATAGACCCGATCTCCCTCTTGCACGATCTGTTCCGCCTTTTCCGGAACATCCTTATTATACAACAGATTTCCCGATTTGTCAAATAGAATTACGCTGTTTTTTTCGGTGATTCCGAAATCCTCCAGACACAAAGCGATCCCGCTTTCGGTCAAGCTCGCGCATCGCAGATTTTTGTCCTCAAACAGATAGCTGTTTTTCAGCTTACCGTCCTGACCGATAAAATAGACGCTGTTTCCGCAAAGTACCGTTACGGAAGCGGAATCGGTGATGACACAGTCGATCCCGACGGAACTTCCCAAAACGGTCTCCCATTCCGCCGCTCCGCTTTTGGTTTTGTAAAGCGTCAGTTTGGTGGAAAAAGCGCCCCCGTCCAACTCGGATGTCAAAATGGCAAGTGAGGTTCCTTTTTCGTTGATGTCCACATCCATCACAAACGCATTTTTATAATAGCGACTGACAAGTTCGAATCGGTCGTTATACACCCACACTTCCGAAGTATAGTTTTCCGAAGCGGTAACCAATGCGAACAGACCTCCATCGGAGACCGCCGCGGTTTGGATCGGAAAATCAACGCTTCCCGCATAAAGCTGATTATAAGCGTTATAAACGGAATAGTGCGTGCCGCCGGATTCAAAAACCAATAAATATTTTCCGGATCCGACAGCGGTCGGATGCAGATAATTACCGATCGTTTTGCTGACGGTTTGACGCCCGGTTGCGGAAAACACGGTGACCGAGCGGTTTCCGGCAACCGCCAAACCGTTTCGGTACAAAGCAAAGCTTTGCTCGTCATCGGTAGGATAGGTCATGGAATCGGTCTCGGTCAAATCGACCGTCTCCGCGGATGCATTCAGATCTTGGAAAAAATAATAAAAATTTCGGTATGTGATCAACTCCGTATTGCCGATAAA
>CAYPIV010000138.1:0-3281 GCA_964410895.1 uncultured Ruminococcus sp.
TAAAAATAACGGTAATATTTTCGTTTCGCGCTGCCGCGTGTACTGTTTCCGCCATACCGATCGATGCCAGATCGCCGTCCCCCTGATAGGTAAATACAATGTTGTTCGGATCGGCACGCTTTACACCGGTAGCAACGGCAGGCGCACGTCCGTGTGCCGCCTCGATCATATCGCAATTGAAATAGTTATATGCCATGACCGAACATCCCACCGGTGCAACTCCGATCGTAATTCCCTCAATATTGAGTTCATCGATCGCTTCGGCAACCAAGCGATGCACGATTCCATGCGTACAACCGGGACAATAGTGCATGGAAACATCGGTCAATGCGTGCGGTTTTTGAAATACGGTCATGCTTTTTTACCTCCCTTAGCGGAAATTTCAAGAATGGATGCAAGCACTTGTTCCGGAGACGGGATCATTCCGCCGACGCGGTTGCAAAGCGTTACCGGAACGCGACATTCGGAAGCCAAGCGCACATCCTCGATCATCTGTCCCATGGAAAGTTCTACCGAAAGGAATGCGTGCACATGTTCTGCCGCCGCACGGAACGGTGTTTTGGGGAACGGCCACAGGGTGATCGGACGGATCATGCCGACTTTGATCCCCTGTTTTCTTGCTTCATCGATCGCATTTTTGGATACCCGTGCCGCAATTCCGAATGCGGCAATGCAAATTTCGGCATCCTCCATACGGTATTCCTCGTACAAAGCTTCCTTTTCTTCAATACGCGCATATTTTTCATAGCGCGCAAAGTTCGTTTGCTCCAACTCATCCGGCGAAAGGAACAACGAATTAACGATGTTATGTTCCCTTTTCATTTTTGTGCCCGTCGTAGCCCACGGTTTTTCCGGCATCGGCGAAACTTGCAGGCCCGCAAGGTCAACAGGTTCCATCATCTGCCCCATGGTGCCGTCAGCCAAAATCATGGAAGTCATTCGGTATTGATCTGCCAAAGCAAATCCTTTGACCGTTAATTCCGCCATTTCCTGTACGGATGCCGGCGCCAAAACGATCATATGAAAATCCCCGTGTCCGCCGCCGCGGGTCGCCTGAAAATAATCGGACTGACTCGGTTGGATTCCTCCCAAGCCGGGACCTCCGCGTTGAACATTGATGACCAATGCCGGAAGATCCGCACCTGCCAGATAGGAAAGTCCCTCACTTTTCAAAGAAATTCCGGGGCTGGAGGAAGAAGTCATAACACGCAAGCCCGCCGAAGCGACGCCGTATACCATATTGATTGCCGCGATCTCACTTTCCGCCTGCAAAAACGTTCCGCCGATCTTCGGCATTTTCTTTGCCATGTATGCCGCAATTTCCGTTTGCGGTGTGATCGGATAGCCGAAATAATGACGGCAACCTGCCAAAATCGCCGCTTCCGCAATTGCCTCGTTGCCCTTCATCAAAACTTTTTCTGACATGCTCTCACTCACCTTTCCACTTCGATAATACAATCCGGGCACATGGTCGCACAGAATGCGCATCCGATGCATGCCGCTTCATTTACCGCTTCCACCGGATGGTGTCCTTTTTGGTTGATCTTATCCGGCGCAAGGCGCAGGACTTGCTTCGGACATGCGTCCACGCAAAGTCCGCAGCCTTTACAGCGGTCGGTCTTAAAGGTTAATTTTGCCATATGTATTTTCCTCCTTTAACATGCGATACCGGCATCGCGTGATTTAACAGATCTTCTTTTGCAGTTCCAGCGGAAACAGATCCGGGATCTGTCCGACAAGATCGGGATACAGCGTCTTTTTGACCGTTGTCATAACGATCGGCAAACCGGAAGATTCGGAAACCGCTTTTGCAAAAGGGACGGAACGCAGAATATCCGAAGCGTTTGTCTCTTCCCCCAAATTGGAATTGTTCACGAGTCCGGTAAACGGCAAACCGGATGCCGATTCGATCTCCCGCAAAACTTCCATTACATCCTCCGCGCTGCGCGTCAGCGGACGGTAGCAATTGATCACCATCAGCATTTCATAATCCCCCGACTGTCGGAGTGCAGGTGCGATTCTTCCCAAAGCCAACGCGCCTCTGTCATCTCCGCCGACGTCGATAACGGCATGATACGAAAGATCATCCGTCAACGCATACAGATCCTGCGGCAATGCGGGAATATCCAAATTGGTATTGGCATATTCCGAGCAGATCAGCCGAATGCCCGCGTTTTGAAGCCGTTCGCTGCTGTCTTTGGTACGAAAATAGGGATTGACGATGTCCAAATCGGCGATCATCACTTTCTCGTATTTCGTTTTTAAGTTCACGGCATAGGAAACGGCGATGTTGGTCTTTCCGCTTCCGTAATGCCCGGAAAACAAAGTTACTCTTTTTCCCATGGATCCTATCTCTTTACAGCCGATTCCGTTGGATCTTTCCGCTTGCGGTCTTGGGAAGCGTATCCCGAAAGACCACCAACCGAGGATACTTGTACGGCGCCGTATGTTCCTTTACATAATCCTGTATTTCTTTTTTCAGGGCTTCCGTCGGTTCGGTCCCCTTCGTCAACACAATGCTTGCTTTTACGATCTGACCGCGGATTTCGTCCGGCGCTGCGGAAACACCGCATTCCAACACGTACGGAAGTTCCATGATCACGCTTTCGATCTCAAAAGGACCGATCCGATAACCGGAGGACTTGATCACGTCATCCACCCGTCCCACGTACCAATAAAAGCCGTCCTCATCGCGCCAAGCGGTGTCACCCGTGTGGTAATATCCGTCATGCCAAACCTCGGCGGTTTTTGCGGGATCGTTATAGTAGCCCGTAAACAGACCGCACGGAGCACCGTCTTTCACATTGACAACGATCTCCCCCGTTTCGCCGACCGCAACGGGATGTCCGTCCGGATCCAACAGTTCAACGGAATAGATCGGTGCGGGTTTTCCCATGGAACCGATCTTATGAGCGGCTCCCGTCATGTTTCCGATCATCATCGTGCTTTCGGACTGCCCGAATCCTTCCAAGATCTGCAAACCCGTCGCTTTTTCAAATTGACGGTATACTTCCGGGTTCAACGCTTCCCCGGCAGTTGTCATATGACGCACCGAGGAAAGGTCGTATTTGGAGATGTCCTGTTTGATCATCATACGCAACATCGTAGGCGGCGCGCAGAATGTGGTGATCCCGTATTTCGCAAACATCGGAAGGATATCGGCTGCGTCAAACCGATCGAAATCATAAACGAACGTCGCAGCTTCACAAAGCCACTGTCCGTAAAACTTTCCCCACATGGATTTTGCCCATCCGGTATCCGAAATGGTGAAATGCAGTCCG
>CAYPIV010000139.1:0-3271 GCA_964410895.1 uncultured Ruminococcus sp.
ACCGGGAGCATCTCCGAACGCGCTTGCTTAAAAAATGCGGTGACACAGATCCCGATCAGCGCCAAGGCGCAAAGTTTGAACAGATCCATGGTTACACACCGAATACGGAAGTGATCAGATCGAACAATTCTCGGATCTCCGTGATCAACAGCATCAAAGTGACCAAAATACCGGCAATGGTAACAAATGTGGCTTGTTCGTCTCTGCCTGCCTTTGCAAGAACTTGGGACGCGACCGCGACCAAGATCCCGATTCCCACGATCTTTACGATAAGGGTAATATCCATTTTTCAAACTCCTTCCACATGGAATTCCGAGCGGGATCTACCAAAGCATGACGGCGATTCCCATGGCACCGCAGATGCGCAGGGCAATGCCGGTACGTAATTTTTTGGAAATTTCCGACGCCGCTTGATCCCGCAGTTGTTCCAATTCCGCCAAATATCGGTCACACCGTTTGACTTGCATCTCACGGTAACTGCTGCCGAGTTCGGAAAGAAACGTATGTAACAATCGGCGGCTTTCGGTACTCAAATACGGAGTTGCGCAAGCCAAAAGCGCATGCAGTTGATGCGGTGCGACTTCCGCATTTCCGGCACAGCGTTGCAATAGGGAAGGATCGGCATGTTTCAACAGTTCTGCTTGCGGGGTCAAAAAGCAGTCGATCTGTTCTCGAATATAGAACAAAAGCTCTAACCACGCGTCCAACACGCACAGCTGTTGCCGTTGGACTCTTTGAAATCTGCGGGCGGACAGACATCCGCTTCCCAAGATCAAAGCGATCCCGAGTGCTTTCCATGTCGCAGTCATGCCGGCTTTTCCGATTTTGCCTGTCCGAAGATCCTGCTTTCCGCTTCGCTTGCCGACCGCACGTGATAGCAAAATCGGTTGTTTTGCTTTCTTGAGATCCCGATATAAACATCGAACGGACGGTACGGAAGCAACTGTTGCAACAAAGGACGCTGCAGTAATTCTTCATCGGTAGCGGCATGTGCGCTCGCAAGCAGAGCGATCCCGCAATTGGAAGCGTTCAAAACGGCAGACGCGTCTTTCTCGTTTCCGATCTCATCGCAGACCAGCAGTTGGGGACCGAGATTTCGGATCGCGATCTCCATTCCGAGCGTTCGCGGATATCCGGAAAGGATGTCCAAATGGCATTGTACCCCATCCAACTTTGCCGACAGTTCCTCTTTGGAATCAATCACCGCGGTACGAAATCGGTACGGTGCGGAGGAAAGATCTTTTGCCAACGCGGCAAGCAAAGTGGTCTTGCCGATCCCGGGAGGTGCATACAGCAAAGCGCTTTTGGGTCTGCCATCGGGATGTAAGAGCATCGGAAGCAGGTCATCGGTTGCGATTTTTAAGCAATGCGGGATGCGAATGATCAATCCCGTTACTTCGCGGACCCCGACAACATTGCCGTTTTCCATGGCGGCATGCCCGCAAATGCCGATTCGAATACCGCCGGACAATGACAGATACCCCTGCGCAATGTTCTGACGGTGCGCATACAGCGAACCGCCGCACAGACGTAAAAAAATGTCATATAATTCTTCCTTGGTCAGAATCAGGGAAGTGGGATAGTTGATCCCGTTGCAAGTGACGGTGGAAATGCGTTCGGCATGCAATCGCAATTCTTCCGCGGCAGGAGCGTTGCTTTGGCACAGGACGTCACAGATCCCCGCTCCGAGCATCGAATAAAGTTGTTCCGGAAGTTTTTGAAAGGAACATGGTGTGCGGATCCGTTGCATGGGTTGTCCCTCCTTTCGTTGTTGCACTATATGCGATCGTCGCCCCCGATAGAACCGGATTTTCAAAAAATGCATATCCTACTAAAAAAACGGGGGTGTTCTTATGGCAATACGAAAAACGGAGGGAGACGCTTATTTTGTTGCGTCGAACAGTGCGAATGGCTTTTGCAGCTATTATTCGGAATGCTTTGATTCGGAGCGCATTTGCCATGTTTATGCGATCAAAGGGGGACCGGGCACGGGAAAAAGTTTCTTTTTGCGGGAGGTCTTGCGTTTCGGAGAATCGCATGGTTGGCATTCGGAAGTGATTTACTGTTCTTCCGATCCCGATTCCTTGGATGGGGTGCTCTTGTTTCGGAATGGAACGGGATTGGCTTTTTTGGATGCAACGGCGCCGCACGTGTATGAACCGACGCAACCGGGATTGCGGGAAGAATTGGTCGATCTTGGGGTGTTTTGGAATGCGAAACTGTTAGTGCAGGATGCGGATCGCATTCGGATCTTGCAAACGGAAAAAAGCAAAGCGTACGGTCATGCATACCGATATCTTGCTTCCGTCGGGGAACTTGCAAAGGTACGGGATTCCTTGGTGTTGCCGTATCTTGATCTTCACGGGATCGAGCGATATGCCCGAAAAATGATGCAATCACTTCCGATGGGGGAACGGTACACGGTCCAACCGGCGCTGATCGCTTCTGTTGGAATGAAAGGATATACGCGGTTGGATACGTATTTTCGAAACGCGGAACGTATCTATTGCGTGGAAGATTGCAAAGGCATTGCCGATTGTTTTCTGCATGCCATCGGTGCCTGCGCGATCGAAAAACGGCAGTCGGTCCGTGTTTCCAAGGATCCGATCTTGCCCGACCGGATCGACGGGATCTGTTTCCCCGATGCAAAAGTCAGCTTTGTGGTATGCAAGGAAAAGGAATGCCGGTATCCGCACAAAACCCTGAAAATACGTAGGTTTTTGCGAATTTCGGAAATGGGAAACGTACGAAAAGAGATCGCCTATGCCGAGCGCATGATGCAGGCAATGTTGCACGGCGCGGAAGAATCCCTTTTGCAAGCGCGACACGCGCATTTCGAGTTGGAACGCATCTACTCCGCAACCATGGATTTTGCTTCCAAGGAAGCATTCACAAGAAAGTTTTGCGAAAAAATTTTGACTTGAAAAGTGTGGGAAGATGTGGTATAATAGCCGCAGGAAGCCTGCATGGCAGGCTCGGGACTCCGCAAGCTGCGCCCCTTTACGCACATCCGTGCGCCTGCGGCATTGACGGCTTCGCAAAAATGTCCGTGCAAGCAACTGCTTTTGCTGTATGAGAGCATCCCCGGACTTCGGAATTCCTTGGGGAATCGAATGGTCGGCACTTTCGCATGCCGATCGATGTTTGGGAGCTTGCAAAATGAACGGAAAACGATTATGAGGAACGTTACAATGGAATATTTTGAACAATACAGTTCCAATACCTACGCGGGAAGCGGAAATCAGTTCTATTTTACCATGCGGGAGGGGGA
>CAYPIV010000140.1:0-3216 GCA_964410895.1 uncultured Ruminococcus sp.
CGAGAACACCGAGCACATGATCGTAGACTCGTCCGCCATTCCCGCTGATTGGATGGGACTTGATATCGGTCCGAAAACACGTGAGTTGTATACCGATGCCATTTCCGGCGCCGGCACCGTTGTTTGGAACGGACCGATGGGAGTTTCCGAATGGAAAAACTTTGCCGCTGGAACGGAGGCGGTTGCCAAAGCAGTGGCAGAATCCGGTGCGATCTCGATCATCGGCGGCGGTGACTCCGCAGAAGCAGTTGAAAGACTCGGTTTCGGTCCCAAAATGACGCACATCTCTACCGGTGGCGGAGCTTCCTTGGAATTTTTGGAAGGCTTGGAATTGCCCGGTATTGCTTGTCTCTTAGATAAATAATATTCGGATTTGACCGCAAAAAGGGAACGGCAACTGACCGTTCCCATTGCTGTAACATTTCAGAAAGGAAAAAAACAAGTATGAATCCTACCAAAAGAAGAACCGTGATCGCCGGCAATTGGAAAATGAATTTTACACCGGCGGAAGCAACGGCATTTATCAATGAGATCAAACCTTTAGTGGCAGAGAAAAACAATTGCGATATTATTTTTTGCGCTCCTTACGTTACCATTGCGGCAGCACAGGCAGCGGCAGAAGGATCCAATATCAAGATCGGTGCGGAAAATGTACACTTTGCGGAAAAAGGTGCTTACACCGGAGAAGTTTCCGCCAAAATGCTGACCGCGTGCGGAGTTGAATATGTGATCATCGGACATTCCGAGCGCCGTCAATACTTCGGCGAGACCGACGAAACCGTAAATTTGCGCACCAAAGCCGCATTGGAAGCCGGCATGAAAGTCATTCTCTGTTTGGGAGAAGTTAAGGAACAGCGCCTGTCCGGAATTACCGAAGAAGTGGTTGCCATGCAGACCAAGTTGGATCTAAAAGATATCAGCGCGGAGCAAATGAAGCGGATCATCATTGCGTATGAACCTGTTTGGGCGATCGGCACCGGATTGACCGCAACACCGGAGCAAGCGGAAGAAACTTGCGGTGTCATTCGCAAAACACTTGCCGCAATGTACGGAGAAGCTGTCGCAGAATCCGTAACCATTCAATACGGTGGCTCCATGAACGAAAAGAATGCAGCAGAATTGCTTGCAAAGCCGAACGTAGACGGCGGTTTGATCGGTGGTGCCTCCTTAGTGGCGGAAAAATTCAAAGCCATTGTGGATGCCGCTCAATAAAACCTGCTTTTTCGATGCGCGAACAATTTTAAGATCTCGGGATCATAAAAAACGCAACCGCAGATGTCTGTCTGCGGTTGCGTTTTTGTATCTTCTCTGCCCCGAGCTTGCGAACCTGTGAACACGGCTTTCGGCATCTCTGTTGCGGTGTAACCCAAACGCGGTACCAATCTTTCGGAAAATCGGGTATGGATTTCAAAAACGGGATATCAACTTCCGGATCTCCGGCTTTTTGAAACAATGATCCATGTCTCCGAAAGCAGCATTTCTTTGCCGCACAGGTCATCATGCGGCTCTCTTCGGAATCATTTGACATACAAAAACATTGTTTGTACGGAACGAACGGTCCGATCTGCAAGCTCCTACGATTTTTTTACATACAGATTGAGATCCCACGCGGGAATTCCCCGAAAACGGCGCAAATAGTAGGTCCGGTACTGCGGAAACAATTGACGGATCAGCAAAGGAATGGAAAAGAGATCCTCATTGCGGTGGTACAGCGATACCATCAGCGTGGGCAAATAAGCTCGCACCGTCTCCACAGAGCCCAATAACGCCTCCCGTTCCGATCCTTCCACATCATATTTCATATAATCCACAGCGATCCCTTTCAAAAGGTGATCGGGAGTATCCACCGCAATTTCCTTTCGAACCGTCGGGCGCGAATGCAAGCTCTGCGATCGATTGGTCCCAACGGATGCGTTTCGGTTTCCGCTGGTGTCAAAAGAAAGTACCGTCGATTGCGACCAAACGCCGAACGGTTGCGGAACAACGTCGGCACGAGATTCCGAGCAAGCATACTCCGCCAACTTTTTGTAATTCCGAGCATCCGGTTCAAACGCATAAGCGACCCGAATGCTTCCGCCGGAAGCGTCCAATATTTCTCTCACGGTATCCCCGTTGTAAGCACCGAAATCCGCAACGGTTTGCATGGCGTTCGGTTGAACGATCTCTCGCATGACGCACTGAGGATCGCTCTCCGCTTCCGTCAGGCAGCGAATGTCGCCCGTTAATTTGAATCGCAAGACATTGTCAAAAATTTGTACGGATTCGGGATCCGAAAACAGCGATCTTGCTTCCGCGATCTCATCTTGATGCCGCTCAAAAAAGGCACGGTCAAAGATACCGTCTCCGAATGCGGGGACATCCGGAGCATACAGTTCGCACTCGTTTGCGATCTGAAAAATATTTTCCAAAACCTCTTCGCGGGAGGTTCCGAAGGACAACAGCACGATCAAATTCTCCGTTCCGTACAACCGCTTCACATCCGAATATGTTTTTACCGTCATACCGTGAAATGTCTGCCCGCGCACAAATGCATCGCTGGCAAAACAGTCCTGCACGGCAATTCCCTTTTCCGCGCAGACGGAAAGCACTTTGTCCGCCCCGTTGCCCATCCCGTAAAGGACGATGGTTTTGGAAGTGTCGGCAAGATATTCCCACAGATCCCGTGATGGCATACTCTTCATAAAAAAACTCCTTTTTGCCTTGACAAATCGTTTTCTTTGCAGTATACTGAAGAAAAGAGGAACCGATTTTCAAATTCCGAAAAGATTCCGAAAAGAAAGGAAATTTCCAGCATGAACGATTGTCTGTTTTGTAAAATCATTGCGGGTGAGATCCCGTCAAGCAAAGTGTATGAGGACGAGCACGTGTACGCATTTCGAGACATCCATCCCATGGCGCCGGTGCATATTTTGGTCGTTCCCAAGGTGCACATCCCCTCGGCAAACGGCATTTGTGCCGAAAACAGCAGCTACGTCGCGCACATTTTCGAAGTGATCCCCCAAATTGCACTTTCGGAAGGCTTGACCAACGGGTACCGCGTCATTACCAACTGCGGAGCAGATGCCTGCCAATCGGTTCCGCATCTGCATTTCCACATTCTCGGCGGAAAGCAAATGTCCGATCAAATGGCGTGATCAAACCGTTCATTCGGGTGTGAGGATCCGAAGATCCCCCCGTATGCCGACATTGCATTTCAAAAAAAAACGATCCCAAATG
>CAYPIV010000141.1:0-3086 GCA_964410895.1 uncultured Ruminococcus sp.
ACTCCCGTTCGCTGTGCCATTTCCGTTTGCGAAAGTCCCTCGATCTCCCGCAATTCTCGGATCCGCCCCGCCATTTCGCGGATCTTAAAACGCAAGCCGTTCATTTGTTCCATTTTTCATACTCCTTCCGCCCCGTTTGACAGGTCAAGTTGCAGAGCTTTGAAAAAACAAAACGCACCCGTCCCAAAGCTCTGTTTCTTTGAGACGAGTGCGAAAAATACACCCGCGGTACCACTCAAATTACGGTTTTACCGTCCCTCAGGATCTAACAATCCTTATGCTTTTACGCAGCAATCACGGAAAGGCTCTACTAACCGATCTCTCGGGGTTCTTCCTTTCAACTCGGAAGCTACCGATCCAAGAAGCACCTCATGGCTCGCACCGCCCGCCATTTCTCTGCAGAGGGAATTCTTCCCGATCCTCTTCGTCAAAGTTTTTAGAATGTAGTTATTGTAACACAGCTTTTTAAGTTTGTCAATACATTTTTTGAAAAAACGGAACAAATTCGTCAGAGTTGATTTCTTTGGATCTTGCCGCTGATGGTTTTCGGCAACGAATCGCGGAACACCACCACACGCGGGTACTTGTACGGCGCCGTATGTTCCTTAACATACGTTTGGATCTCCTTTTTCAGCGCTTCCGTCGGTTCGGTTCCTTTCACAAGCACGATGCTTGCTTTTACGATCTGACCGCGGACTTCGTCGGGAACCGCGGAAACGCCGCATTCCAACACGTACGGAAGTTCCATGATCACGCTTTCGATCTCAAAAGGACCGATCCGATACCCGGAGGATTTGATCACGTCATCCACCCGTCCCACGTACCAATAAAAACCGTCCTCGTCTCGCCAAGCGGTATCGCCCGTGTGGTAATATCCGTCATGCCAAACTTCGCGCGTTTTTTCGTCATTGTTATAATAGCCGGCAAACAAGCCGCAAGGGACCTCGGGGGCGGTACGAACCACGATCTCACCGACTTCCCCGTCCGGAACCGAATTCCCGTCTGCGTCCAGCAAATCCACGTCATAGATCGGGACCGGTTTTCCCATGGATCCCAATTTATGCATTCCGCCCGTCAAATTGGCAATGGTCAAAGTCAGCTCGGTTTGACCGAAGCCTTCCATGATCTGCAAACCGGTTGCTTTTTCGAACTGCTTGTAAACTTCCGGATTCAGAGCTTCCCCCGCAGTCGTCATATGCCGTACCGAAGAAAGATCGTATTTGGAAATGTCCTCTTTGATCATCATCCGAAGCATCGTCGGCGGAGCGCAAAACGTGGTGATCTGATATTTGGCGAACATCGGAAGAATATCGGCTGCGTCAAAGCGGTCGAAATCATAAGTGAATACCGTGCCCTCACAAAGCCATTGACCGTACAGTTTTCCCCAAAGTGCCTTCCCCCATCCCGTATCCGAAATGGTAAAATGCAACCCGTTCGGAGAAACGCCGTGCCAATACTTTGCCGTGACATAGTGCCCCAAAGGATATTCGTAATTGTGCGCGGCGATCTTCGGATATCCGGTCGTTCCGGACGTAAAGAACATCAGCATCAGATCTTTCCCGCAGGGAGTCTCCTCCGTACGGTAAAAATGGGTACTGAACAGAGGAAATTCCTCATCGAAATTTTTCCATCCGTCTCGCTTGCCGCCCACCAAGATTTTCGTTGTCAGCATGGGAGACTGTTTCTGTGCGAGATCCACTTGATGAGCAACGTCACCGTCTGCGGTACAAACGATCGCACTGACACCCGCGCTTTGAAAACGGTATTCAAAATCATGTGCCTGCAATTGGTGTGTCGCTGGGATCACGATGGCACCGAGCTTATGCAATCCCAAGATCGCAAACCAAAATTGATAATGTCGCTTAAGGACCAACATCACACGGTCCCCTTTTTTGATCCCCAATGATTTGAAGTAATTCGCACACTGAGCGGAATATTTCTTCATGTCCCGAAACGTAAATCGCCGCTCGGTATGATCCGCGGATACGTGGATCATCGCCGTTTTATCCGGTGACTTTTCCGCAATGGCATCCACAACGTCAAAAGCGAAATTGAACCGCTCCCGATTATGGAAGCGGATGCTGACGGGATAGCCGTTTTCGTCCTCTTCGGCAGTTACAAAATCCGTGCAGACCAATTTTTCCCGCGTTGCATCGCGTGCGGACAACAAGGTTTGACTCACTTCGGATTCCGCTTCATCCTCACCCGGAAGCACCACTGCAACGAACAAGCATTCCGCACCGTCCACCGCGATCATACCGTGAGGCGTAGAGCTGTTATAATAAATGCTGTCTCCCTCATTCAAATATTCTACATTCTCGCCGATCTGGATCTTCAATTTTCCTTTCATGATCAGATCGAATTCCTGTCCGGAATGCCGTGTCAGGTGGATCGGCTGATTCTGCAAAGACGCGTTGTATTCATATCGCACCCAATACGGTTCCGCGATCTTTTTTCGAAACAGGGGAGCCAAATTTTGGATCTCGATCCCGTCCTCGCGAGCAGTCTGCTGTCCTTGACCGCGCCGCGTTACGGTGTAGGAGGACAGATGAGCACTTCTTCCCTCCAGCAAATCCGTGATCCCGATCCCGAACACCAAGGAGCACTTGTGAATAAACGTGAACGGAAAATCCAATGTTCCGTTTTCATATTGTCGGTATTCTTCCGTTGTCACCTCGGTCTTTTCCGCCATTTCCGCCTGCGTCAATCCGGAGATCTCCCGCATCTCGCAAATTCGCGCAGCCACTTCCATAAGTTTTTCCGATGCAACCGTTGACATTTTTCATCGCTCCTTTTTTCAAAAATATACAAAAACACACCCGTCTCATAGCGTTTTGCCTTTGAGACGGGTGTGTTTGAAACCACATCCGCGGTACCACTCAAATTGCAGCTTGGCTGCCACCTTATCGGAATCCGACAATTCCTATGCTTTGACGCAGCAATACGGGAAGCGTCTACTAACTGTCACCAGCGTTCGGACCTCCGGCTCGGAAGGGATAAGTCTTGAGCTCTCCGCTATCGGTTCACACCTGCCACCGACTCTCTGGAAGAAGAGATACTCGACCGTCTTCGTCATCACTTTGCTT
>CAYPIV010000142.1:0-3074 GCA_964410895.1 uncultured Ruminococcus sp.
TAGAGGATACCAACAGTGCCGAATTGAATCAAATTACAGGACCGATGAATCTGCCTGGGCTGTTTTGATCTATGGCAGAATATATGGAGACGCTTCGTGTCTTGACCGAACAGTTCGGAAGACTTGAGGGGGTCGGCAAAAAGACTGCGATGCGCATGGCTTTTTCGGTATTGGAGTTGGATCTGCCGGAAGCGGAGGCATTTGCAAATGCTATTTTGGACGCGAAGAAAAAAATTCATTTGTGCCCGATCTGCCAAAATTTGACCGATCGAGACATTTGTTCCATTTGTGCCGATCCCACACGCAATGCATCGCAAATTTGCGTGGTAGCGGATGTTCGGACCGTCATGTCCATGGAAAAAGTTCGGGAATACCGCGGGACTTATCACGTTTTGCACGGCGTGATCTCGCCTATGAACGGAGTCAATCCGGAACAACTGAAGATCAAGGAACTGCTTCATCGTGTAGAATCGGGAACCATTACGGAAGTCATTGTGGCGACCAACCCTACGGTTGAAGGAGAAGCAACGGCAATGTATTTGTCAAAGTTGTTGCGTCCGCTCGGAATTTGCGTGACGCGTTTGGCATACGGAGTTCCGGTAGGCGCCGATTTGGAATATGCGGATGAAGTGACGCTGTTCCGTGCTTTGGAAGGGCGCAGAGAGGTTTGAGAAACGCTCTTTCGGGGAATTCCCGACAAGCATGGATCGGGATCGACCGAAAACCGCTTTTTTTGAAACAGGATCTCAACGTTTGGTTGAGATCCTGTTTCTGTATTTTGCAAAATGTTTTGTCGCAAGGAAATTCAGCTCTCTTTTGTGCGAGGTCGACATCGGGAGGCGAAAGAGCTTTTGCCGCAAGAGGAAGTCAGCAGCAAAGACATTGCAAGGAAAAACGTGCAAATATCCGCAATCGGTTGTACGAAAAGCAAAGCGGTTGCGCCGAATCGGTTGGGCAACCAAAAGATCAACGGAAGGAAGAATGAACCTTGCCTTGCGCACGTGATCAGAGAAGCGCGGATCGGTTTGCCGATCGCTTGCAGATACATACCGGAGCAGGTGATCCAACCGTGTAAGACCAGCACAGCCATTTGTGCCCGTAAAGCGGTTGTTCCGAATGCGATATCTTCTGCCGCGGAACAGAATCCCCGGTAGATCGATCCTGCAAACAGAAACAGCGGAAGCCCGATCAGTCCCATTGTAACAGTCGTTCCGATCCATGCAAATCGGAATGCTTTTTTTGCTGTTTTCGCGTTATCCGCACCGTAGGCATAGCCCACTACCGTCATCATGCCTTGCCCGATTCCGGCGCAAACACTGAATACCAACAAAAAAACACGGTTCACAACGGACATGGCGTGAATGGCGGATCCCCCCAATTGCGCGGCTGCTCGATTGGTAAGCAGAGTAGAAACAAAGGTCGATCCCTGACGGAGCAGGGAAGGCAGCCCGTAGAGCAAGATCTTTACGATCGGTTTGCGCGTTTCTTTCGGAAACATCCGGAGATCGGAGACGGGAACGTTTCGTTTTCGGTAGATCCAAAGAAAGAGGAGCAACGTAATCCATTGCGAAAGCACCTGTGCCAGCGCCGAACCGATGATCCCGAGTGAAAACGCAAAGATCAAAAGCGGGTCCAACAGCATGTTCAGCGAGTATCCGAAAAGCAGACCGAACATACCGAATTTTGCACATCCTTGGGCACGCAACAATTGGCTGAGCGTAAAATTGGAACAAACGGCAGGTGCCGACCATAACAGGAGATTCCAATACGATTGCGCACGATTCAAAATTGCCTCGGATGCTCCCAAAAGACGCAACAGAGAAACTTGAAATCCGAGTCCCAATACGGTAATGCAGCTTCCTGTGAGAAAGGAAAGCGTAAACGAAAGGGAAGAAATTCCCTTTGCATCGGTTTCTTTTTTTGCTCCAAGCAGTTTGGAGAGCAGACTGCCGCCACCAGTGCCGAACCAATATCCGATCGCTTGCAATAAAACAGGTAGGGCAAACGTGATCCCGACCGCAGCCGCCGCTGACGGATCGAGCATGGAAACGAACCAAGCATTCAGCAAGTGATAACAGGAACTTGCAAGCAATCCGATCCCGGTCGGGATCGCCGTAGACAAAATCGCTTTGGAAACGGTTTTTCCGGATAGATTCGCACCGTTCGGAACGGGAACCGAAACTGTACCCATGGTCAACTCCTTTTTTGCGGTTGATCCATTCGATGGACGGCGGATGCGGAGATCGGTCAGTCGATCCTCCGTAAACGGATCTTGCAAAGTTACCGGTATTGGAAGAATGCCGTGCATACGACGCATACGAATGGATAAGAAAGATTCGGAAAACGATCCTTTCCTGCGGATAGAATCCCTCAAAATCGGGAATTTTATGTTTGTGTTTTGAAAAAAGAGTATTCCGAGAACAAAAAGCGGCGGAAGGATTCGATCCTTCCACCGCTTTTTATATTTGTCACTTTCTTATGAAAAATGCAGTTTCAATTTTCGGTACCGTCCGTAAGCGCCGCCGCAGATTCTTGCTTGGGGAGATCGCGCAGGTACACATACCGACAGGAACCTGTTTTTCGAATGCATTCCGGAGTGATCTGAACCTCCGCCAAATCATGGCGGGAAGGAACGTCGAACATGATGTCGGTCATTGCATTCTCCAAAATGGAACGAAGCCCTCTGGCACCGGTGTTGCGCTCAATTGCCAAGGTTGCAATCTCTTCCAAAGCCTCTTGCGTTACCGTCAGTTTCACACCGTCCATGCGAAACAGTTTTTCATATTGTTTGATCAGAGAATTCTTCGGTTCGGTCAAAATGCGGATCAAAGCAGTCTTATCGAGATCGGTCAAGGGGACCGTTACGGGAACGCGTCCGACCAATTCCGGGATCAATCCGAATTTGACAATGTCATGCGGAGTCACATCGCGGAAGATTCCGGTATCCTTTCGCTCTGCTTTGGTTTTGATCTCACCGCCAAAACCGATGGTGGACTGTCCTTTGCGTTGTTCGATGATCTTCTCCAACCCATCAAAAGCACCGCCGCAGATAAAGAGGATATTTTTGGTGTTGA
>CAYPIV010000143.1:0-3069 GCA_964410895.1 uncultured Ruminococcus sp.
TGTGCATGAGCGTCATTGCAAAGGAAAAGGCGTGGCTCTCCATTCTGCTTTCCATAATGGTTGGAATGCTCCTATTTATGATGGTTCCTATGGCGACACCGTTGGATGCGGGTCCGATGCACATGGTTTTGTGCTTTGCCGGCAGCGTCCTGGTTACCGTCGGTGCGGGTGCCGTCGGCATTCTGATCTTCGAAAAAAGGGACGTTATCTGATCCGATCGTTCGCAATGCCCGACGGCAATACCGCAAAAGAAAACCGAGATCCTCGGTTGATTACGCGGGGCACCGCCGGGTCGTTTTGCAAGATCGCAAGAAAAAGTTCGATTTCCGAAGAAACGGAAACAAAACTTTAACATTTGTGTGGTAGAATAGAGACGGAATGGAAAATGCGACGGTATCTTGGGAGGCAAAATCATGTTTCGGATCTTGGTGGTGGAAGATGACAAGGCATTAAATCGAACGGTCTGCTCGTTTTTGAACAACAGCGGGTACGATGCAACGGGATGCTTGAATGCAAATGATGCTTATGACGCTTTGTATGAAAAAACTTTTGACCTGATCGTGTCGGACATTATGATGCCCGGGACGGACGGTTTTGAGTTTGCCAAAACCGTTCGGGATACGAATGCGGAGATCCCCATTCTTTTTATGACCGCAAGGGATGATATTGCGTCCAAACAGCGGGGGTTTCGCATCGGCGTGGACGACTATATGGTCAAACCTCTCGATCTGGATGAACTTTTTTTGCGGATCGGGGCACTTTTGCGGCGCGCAAAGATCGCGGCTTCCAAAAAACTCGAGATCGGAAGTTTCGTTATGGATGCGGACGAACACACCGCGTACCTCGGTAACGAAGAGATCAATCTGACCAATCGGGAATTTTCCATCCTTTACAAGCTTTTAAGCTACCCGAAAAAAACTTTTACCCGCACCCAACTGATGGACGAATTTTGGGATGTGGACACCGAGACCGCTCCTCGGGCGGTGGATGTTTATATGACCAAACTGCGCTCCAAATTGGCAAACTGCGAGGATTTTGAGATCAAGACCGTGCACGGCCTCGGTTACAAGGCGGTGCTGAAATGAGAACGAAAGCTCCCATTCAAAAAATTCTGATCGCCGTGTACCGCTATATCACGTTTTTCTTTTTGGTCGCGTTTTTGACGACCTGTGTGGTATCCTTGTTTGCTTGGACGCTGGCAAAAGAAACGAGCTTGGTATTAACGCCGGAAAACTTGAACATTCCAGCAAAATTGACCTTTTTGTGTGTGCTGTTTCTCGGATTGCTTGTAACTTTGATCGACACCGTGCGGCGAAAGCTGACGACCGAAAAGATCACAAAGCGGATCACGAATGCTGCCAAAGAAGTGGTGCGGGGAAACTTTGACGCGCGTATTGCACCGGCAACGCAATTTGCCGTGGACGATAACTATCATGAGATCATCGATTGCTTTAACAAAATGGCGGCGGAGCTGGGAAGTTTGGAAACGTTGCGCACCGATTTTATTGCCAATGTATCTCACGAGATGAAGACCCCGCTTGCGGCGATGCAGAACTACGGAACGTTGTTGCAAGCACCGGATTTACCCGATGACAGGCGAATAGAATACGCCAAAGGCATTACCGAAAGCGCGCGGCGCATGGCGGATATGATGACGAATATTTTGAAGCTCAATCGGCTGGAAAATCAGCAGATCTACCCCAAACGGGAAGCTTTTGACCTTGGAGAGCAGATCTGCGAAAGCCTGCTACAATACGAAACCGTGTGGGAACAGACGAAGATCGAAATCGAAACGGAAATGGAAGAAAATGTGGTCGTTTATGCCGACGGTGAGCTTTTAAGCCTTGTATGGAACAATCTCTTTTCCAATGCTTTCAAATTCACCCCCGCGGGAGGGACGGTCACAGTGTGTCTGACCGCCGATGAAGAGTTCGCCACCGTGACCGTTCGGGACACCGGTTGCGGAATGAGCACGGATGTCGGCAGTCATATTTTCGAAAAGTTCTATCAAGGCGACCCTTCCCATGCAACGCAGGGCAACGGTCTTGGGTTGGCTTTGGTCAAGCGCGTAGTGGACATTCTTCACGGAGAGATTTCCGTGGAAAGTACCGTCGGCGTCGGAACGATATTCACCGTCAAAGTACGGAGGACTTGACAATGGATTGGAAAAAAATCGGGAAAGCTTTGCTCTTTCCCCACATTGCCGTCCTGCTCTTCTTGCTTCCGGTTTGCACGGCGGGGCTGGCATCCTCCATGCTTTCTTTGGATGAAAACGACCCGGTGCGGATCGGCTTTTATGCGCTTTCGTTTTATACCCTGACCGTTTGGTGCGTCCGCGTGCCGGAGATCGTGCGCTTTGCAAAAACGGTCAAAACGGAAAACCGATACCTGAAACGCTGGTTTTCCGACGTCCGCCTGCGGACCAATGTGACGCTCAGCGGTAACGTGGTTTGGAACGGAGCGTATGCGATCTTGCAGTTGGGGCTCGGCATCTTTCACGGGTCTGCGTGGTTTTATTCGTTGGCGCTATATTATGCGTCCCTTGCGGTCATGCGGTTCTTTCTTGTCCGATACACCCTGCGGCGCAAGCCGGGGGAAAATATGCGGGAAGAATGGCATCGTTATCGCACTTGCGGGTGGGTTTTTCTTGTTTTGAACATGGCATTGACCGTTATGATCTTTTATATGGTCTATCAAAACCGAACCGTGCGTCATCATGAGATCACGACTATCACCATGGCTGCGTACACGTTTACTTCGTTCACAATGGCGATCCTCAATGTGATCCGCTTCCGAAAATACAACAGCCCCGTTTTCTCTGCGTCCAAGGTGATCTCCCTGACCTCGGCATGCGTATCCATGCTGACCTTGGAGGGAACGATGCTCGCAACGTTCAGCGGAACGGATATGCCCGTTCCGACTCGGCAATTGTTCCTCGGTTTGAGCGGTGCGGCGGTTTCTGCTTTTATCCTCGTCATGGCGGTCTGCCTGATCGTTCACGGCAACAAACAAATCAAAAATACGGAGAGTGCAAATGGAAAATAAAGATACTTTCAAAATGACCTATTC
>CAYPIV010000144.1:0-3012 GCA_964410895.1 uncultured Ruminococcus sp.
GGTTCGGAGGGCATTTCAAATACGGCGTTTTGTTTCCGGGGATTTTTATTGCCGTTTTGGCGCTTTTGATCGCCGCCGAACGGCATATTTCCGGTTTGATGATCATTGGAATGATCGGGATCGCAGTGATGTTTTTGGGTGGAACGCGCGTAAAATGGATCGCATTGATCGGTGCTTTGGTGTTGGGAGCGGGATGTGCGCTGGTGTTGGTTTCGGATTATGCACAAGCGCGGGTGGAGACGTGGATCTTTATTGAAGATGCGGATCCCCTCGGCTCCGCTTGGCAAACCTTGCAAGGGTTGATGGCGATCGGGTCGGGAGGATTATTCGGAACGGGACTCGGAAACAGTCGGCAAAAGTTCGGGTATGTTTCTCAGCCGCAAAACGATTTTATTTTCACCATTGTGTGTGAGGAATTGGGCTTTTTCGGTGCATTGGCAGTGATCGCGCTGTTTGTGGCGTTTGTGTGGAGAGGATGCGTGATCGCGCGGAACGCTCCGGACAAGTGCAGTTCTTTGATCGTATACGGTTTGGTCTTTAAAGTTGCGCTTCAAGTGATCTTGAATATTGCAGTCGTGACCAATTCCATGCCGAATACCGGCATTTCGTTGCCGTTTTTCAGTTACGGCGGCACTTCTTTGGCATTACAGATCTTTGAGATCGGGATCATTCTTTCCATCTCGCGTTACGCTTCCCACCGAAAAATTTAAGCGGTGCCGGAGCGAACGGACGGGGCGATCTCTTTTTTTGAAATCCACATGACGGAAAGGGAGGCGAAACCGTGCGGATCCTGTTAACGGGAGGCGGAACGGCAGGACACATCAACCCTGCACTCGCAATTGCCGAGACCGTTCGGCAAAACGATCCTACTGCGGTATTGGCATTTGTCGGCACCGAACGCGGGATCGAATCGGATCTGATTCCGCGGGAGGGATATCCGCTGTATTACGTGCGGTCGCGCGGGTTTTACCGTCCGATCTGCCATCCGAAAAATATCGGGGTGGCTTGGACGGCGCTGTATTCACCCTATGCCAAGCAGACCGTGGATATCCTGAAAGAGTTTCGTCCGGATCTTGTCATCGGAACCGGCGGATATGCCTGCTGGCCGATTGCTTCCGCGGCGATCCGCATGGGCATTCCATGTGCTTTGCATGAATCCAATGCGTTGCCCGGATTGGCGATCCGTCGTTTGCACGGAAAAGCGGATCGGGTTTGGCTTCACTTTGCGGATACTGCCAAGAGGCTTTCCGAAAAAGATACGATCCGTTGTGTCGGAAATCCTTTGCGGAGCGCGTTCGGTACCGTTTCCAAGGAAAAGGCAAGAGCGCAGCTCGGAATTTCGCAAACCGACTTTCGGATCTTGTCCTACGGCGGAAGTATCGGTGCGGAAAAAGTCAACGCTTCCGTGCTGGAGTTGATGCGGGATTTCAGTGCACGGCACCGTGACGTGAGCCATTTACATGCTACGGGGAAACGAGAGATCGAACGTTTTCGGCAACAAATGCGGGAAATGCGGTTGGAAGATGTACCGAACTGTTGTGCCGCAGACTATATCTATGACATGCCGTTGCAATTGGCGGCGGCGGATCTTGTGATCTGCCGTGCAGGTGCCATGACAATCTCCGAATTGGCGTACATGAAGAAAGCGGCAATTTTGATCCCGTCGCCCAATGTTGCCGAAAATCATCAATATTTGAATGCCAAAGTCCTTGCGGATGCCAAAGCGGCAGTTTTGATCGAGGAACGGGAATTGGCTGACGGAACCCTGTCGCAAACGGTGGAGCGTTTGTGGAAGGATCGGTCGGGACTTTCCGCGTTGGAGCGCAAGATCGTGGCGTTCGGGAATACCGACGCCAATCAGATGATCTGGGAAGATATTTTGAAATTGGTCCGTAAGGAAAAGTAAAAACGGAGGAAGTTACCATGCCTACTGAACAGAAAGGTGCGCCCGTAAAGCAACAAACGGCATCCGCGCCGAATCGAAAAGCGAATCCCGCTTCCGCGGGACGTCCCACGGCGCAGCAAAATCACCCGCGCGGAGGAAATTCCGCACCGTCTCCTTTTCCGACCGGACGAAAGAAACGTGTGAACCCCGCCCGATTGGCACGCTTACGCGCCGCCATGTTGTTGGTGGGAAGCTGTATTTTATTGATCGGTCTTTTGTTGGTCATTTTACCGTTGTTTAAGTTACAGAAGATCGAGATCGTCGGCAATGTGAATTACACGGAAGAGCAGGTTTTGGAACATGTGCCGTTGAAAGTGGGAGACGAAATGCTTGCGATCGATCTGAATGCCACCAGAGACGCGTTGCTTTCCGAGCTCAGTTATTTGGAGAGCGTAACGATCCGTTCCGTTTTCCCGGGAACCGTTCGGATCGAACTGACGGAAAAAGCCGACGTTGGATGTTTTCAATACGGAGATTCGTTTTATACTTTCGACCGTAACTTTTTGGTCTTGGAGCAAAGCGATACGGATCAAAATTGGAGCGCGTTTCCGAAAGTGAAACTGCCCGAACTGTCATCCGTTCAAGTGGGGGAACGGTTGGAATTTGCCGATGCCGATCAGGATATGAGTTATATCTTTTCTCTGATGGAAGAAATGGAAAAAGCAGGTCTTTTGCCGTATGTTACTTTGCTGGACTGCGAACAAAAATTCGGAAACGCCGTGGAATTGAATTCCAATTGCCGTATCGTTTTGGGAAAGGTCAGCAGTATTTCTTCCAAATTGGAATTGGCGCAGCAGATCTTGGTTCGAAAAGGGATGGGAGACGGGCAGTGCGTGGTTTTGGACGTTTCCGACCTCAGTAAATCAACGTATCGGCTTTTGGATCATGAAGAATTTTTAAATCTCAGCTGAAAAAGCACTTTTTCGTTCGGACCGGACGCGAAAAAGTGCTTTTTTGCATTTCCGGATCCGAACGTTCGGGATCCTTGACTTTTTTCGGACCGTGAACATTATCCAAACCGTGAACAAATAAAAATAATTCCGAAAATCCGAAAAAAATATTGAAAA
>CAYPIV010000145.1:0-3004 GCA_964410895.1 uncultured Ruminococcus sp.
GTGCAATGTAAGAATTTTTTGTGACGGATCGGAAAACCTTTTTCAAAACCGTCAAATTGCGATGCCGAATGGAATATTCCCGTTTCAAGAACGATCCCCGACCTCGATGATCTCATCGGTGTCGGGGATCGGATCTTTTTGATCGCTTACATTACCATTTTAAAAGGACAAGTTGATGCAACGAGAAGGGGGGAAGTTGGAATGTGACCGTGTTACCTTCCAAAACGAACGGAATGCGCTCTCCGGTCGGTTCGGCTACGACCTCCGCAATGGGATGGTCTACCTTGATCCGGTAGGTCACATCATGCAAAGTCGGAAAATCGGTCAGCATGTATGCCATTCCGTGATGCACGGGAACGGTATACAGCGTGTGCAGTGCAAGGAAGTTTTCTTTGGTGCTTTCTCTGAGCCGAACTCTTCCGGAAGCCGGCAAATTCGCTACGGAAATGTTCTTTTCATATACCGATTCGATCGCGCGGATGATATATTGCTCCAAAGCATAGCTTCCGGAACGGTAATACGCTTCGAAGATCGGATGTGCAAAGTACAACACGTTTCCGACTTTGACCAATGCGGGATATTCTGCCGGTTCCGTGCGGTTCGGGGTGTTTTTATGTCCACAAAAATGTCGGAACGTGCGGTTGAAATACGGTTCGTAGACAGTTGCCAAAACCGTTCCGTCGGTCTTGACTTTGTAGGCGGAAGAATATGCCAAGAACGGTGTGGTGATTTCTTCCATGTCAAACGCAATATAATCTTGGTCAAACGCAGACGGTTCCTGCTTTTCGATCCCCAATTCCGGAAAAGCGGCATCATAGCTGGTGATCAGTTTTCCGCCCCTTGCAAGAAAGGCAAGGATGGAACGTTTGTCCTCTTCCGAAAGCATTCCGCCATCTGGCAGGATGATGCATCGGTAAGGTGTCAGATCGCTTCCCGAACCGACCAAACAGAACTCTTGGTGCATGGTTTGTAAGATGGAAGAGACACCGAGGTCGGAACGACCGCTGAACACGTGCGTCATCCACAGTGCAATATCGGAATGGGGACGTGTATTTTGAGAATACCGTTCGATCTTTTCGATATACGAAAAGGCATGTCCGATCCCCGCATAGGTGCTTTTGTCGATCTTTCCGGAGGGATGCAAATGATCTCCGATGGAGATCCCGGCACCCTCGCTCAACAAATTTGCACATTCATAGCGTAAGGCTTCCGGATTTTTGAATCCGCCGAATTCTCCCCATATGTGATGAAACTTTCCGGTCATTCCCAAGTAGGGCTTTCCGTAGCGCTCAAAATATTTGGTGCGCAACGGCATAAGGTCATAGCTCCCCCACCAAGTTGTGGGAAGTCCTTCCATTTCGTAGTGCGTCTGATACGGGTGGTAATCATCCTGACCGACTTCGGCACCGCCGTTGTAAAACACCGTTGCGTTCGGGGCATATTCGTGAACGATCCCGGTCAGTGTTTTCATCATCTCGATCCGTTTTCGGATGTAATATTGTTTGGCATCGTCATAATTTTCCGGGTCCAGCCCCATGGCTTTCATTCCCGTTTTGCATGCATCACATACACAGGCTTTTCCCATGAAACAAATATCGTAAAAGATCCCGTCGGATACATCGAAAGTTTCGCAGACCTCCCGCGTGAGGGCTTTTAAGTGGTCTTGATAGCTTCCGACAGGGCAAAGCGCTACCCAGCTGGTTTCGGGGATCGGTGCGTCAAGATCTGTCGAATCGGGAGTTCCCACGACCAGCGCTTTTTGCGTGTTGAAAATCATGTGATGCCATTCCGGGTGCTCATCTGCGTCTTTTTTGCTGAATCCCATGGTAATGTAGATCGGAGCTTTGATGCCGATGCCGTGCAGGGCATCGATCTGTTCTTGCAATAGATTGCGATGCAAATGCGGGTGCTGAGCCGACAGCTTGGACGGATAATATGTATAACCGTGGTGGCACTTTGCAAACACGGTCATGGATTCCACTTTTGCATCTTTTGCCGTTTTTGCAAACTCTGCGGCATCAAACAGTTCACCGATGTTTTCAATATCGGGACCGGTGTGAAAATCTAAATGGACACATCTCATGATCAGTTCCTCCGAATCAACAAAAGTACGTTAATTATAGCAGATAAAAAGAAATTTGTCAATCCTTTTGGTGGTTTTCGGGTAAAAAATCGATTTTGAGATTGGTTTCGGTTCCTTGCCGCGGCACGGTGAAATCCTCTTGACAAAATCGAGAAAATGAAGTATAATTGGAACAGAATTTCGAGTTTGGTCAACGCACGGGCGAAAGAAAAAAACGACAGTCTTTTTCATCGGTATTTTGATCTGCGGTGTTGCGGAGTTGTACTCCCGCACTGTTTTTTTCTTTCGGATCCGATAACATCCTGTAAAAGGAGGAACAACATGGAGCAACAGCGTATCGAACTGCCGCGGCAAGTGGCACGGGCATTGGAGATCCTCAATGCGGAAGGATTTTCCGCCTACGCAGTCGGCGGCGGTGTGCGGGACGCGTTGTTGGGGCGGACACCGAGTGATTGGGATATTGCCACTGCCGCCCGTCCGGAGCAGATGAAACGATGTTTTGCAAATTTTCATACGGTGGAGACCGGCATTCGGCACGGTACGCTGACCGTATGGATCGATAACATGCCGTTGGAGATCACCACGTATCGAAAAGACGGAGAATATCGTGATCATCGGCACCCCGTTCATGTTACGTTTTCCGATACGATCGGCGAAGATCTGGAGCGAAGAGATTTTACCGTGAATGCCATGGCGTATCACCCGCGCGAGGGACTGATCGATCTGTTTCACGGGAAGCAAGATCTGCAAGACCGTGTGATCCGGTGTATGGGAGATCCCAAAACGCGTTTTTGCGAGGACGGACTTCGCATTTTGCGGGCATTGCGGTTTGCCTCGGTTTTGAATTTTACCTTGGATGGGAAAATCGTTCAAGCCGTTCATGAATGCAGGGAACTTCTCGGAGAGATCGCCGCAGAACGG
>CAYPIV010000146.1:0-2974 GCA_964410895.1 uncultured Ruminococcus sp.
CGTTCACTCTTTGGCTTTTGCCGCAGTGTGAACGCTTTTTGGTCGACAGTCTGAACGGCAGGACTTTTTCAAAAGTCCTGCCGTGATCGTTCCGATACCGATCAGTCGGATGCCAAAATGCGTCCCATGACAACTCCCATAACGGATGCCATCATCAGTCCGCGCGTCCACCCGCTGGAATCTCCCAAACAGTGCAACCCGTGAAGATTGGTATTCAACCGTTCGTCCATTTTTACACGATTGCTGTAAAATTTCAATTCGGGAGAATACAACAACGTTTCGTAAGAAGCAAAACCGGGAACGACTTGATCCATTGCCTGAATAAAGTGAATGATATTCGTCATCGCACGGTACGGCATTGCAGCGGTAATATCTCCCGCAACCGCATCCGGCAAAGTCGGCTTTACATTGGATTGTGCCAATTCCTTTTGCCACGTGCGTTTTCCGTCCAAAATATCCCCAAAGCGTTGCACCAAAATGTGCCCCGCGCCGAGCATATTGGTCAATTCGCCAACCTTTTTGGCATATTCGATCGGTTGATTAAAGGGAACCGAAAAATTGTGCGAACAAAGGATCGCCAAATTGGTATTGTCGGATTTTTTCTCTTTGTAAGAATGCCCGTTAACGACTGCCAAATGATTGTCATAATTTTCTTGACTGACAAATCCACCCGGGTTTTGGCAAAACGTGCGAACTTTATTTTTGAACGGCGCGGGATAACCGATCAATTTCGATTCATACAGAACGCGGTTCACAAGCTCCATGATCTCATTTCGAACTTCTACACGGACACCGATATCGACCGTTCCCGGTAGGTGCTCGATATTGTGCTCGGCGCACAGTTTCTCCAACCAATCCGCTCCGCGGCGACCGGTGGCGATCACCGTATGTTCCGCGTGAATCTCCTCGGTTCGACCGTCCTTTGCAATCAAAATACCGCAACAGTTCTCCTGTTGCAGCAACAGATCGCTGCATTCCCACCCGAATAAGATCTCTACGCCGTGCGCCTGCAGATACTGCTCAATGTCATAGTACAGTTTGTGCGCCATTTCCGTTCCGAGGTGGCGGATCGGGCAATCAACCAACCGCAGTCCGGCGGAGATCGCACGTTTTCGGATCTCGCGGATCTCATCCGTGATCTGTGCGCCTTCCACGTGCGGATCCGCACCGAATTCCAAATAGATCCCATCCGTGTATTCGATCATATTTTGAACATAATCCGTACCGAGCAAGCTCGGAAGATCGCCCCCCACTTCACAACTGAGCGAAAGTTTTCCGTCGGAAAATGCACCGGCACCGGAAAAGCCCGTGGTAATATGGCAATACGGGCTGCAATTCACGCAATATCCCGTTTTGGATTTCGGGCAACTTCTGTTTTCGATTGCTCTGCCCTTTTCCACGATCATGATCTTTTTATGGCTGCCTCGCCGCAACAATTCCAATGCCGTAAAAATACCGGCAGGACCCGCACCGACAATTACAATGTCCGTTTTCATAATACTCCTTTCTTCCGCACAAAAAGCCGGAGGTCTGTTCTCCGGCAGTTTGTGCAGAACATCGAACTGTTTTTTTGGTTAATATTCCGCATTTCCGACCGTACGGGGATACGGAATCACGTCTCGAATGTTAGACACACCTGTCAAATACATAATGATCCGTTCGAATCCCAATCCGTATCCCGCATGTTTCGTGCCGCCGTATTTGCGCAAATTGACATACCACCAATAATCTTCCGGCTTCAAATGGCACTCTTCCATTCGGGCAAGCAACACATCCAACCGTTCCTCTCTTTGGCTGCCGCCAATGATCTCACCGACGCCGGGAACCAACAGGTCCATTGCGGCAACGGTCTTGCCGTCATCATTGATACGCATGTAGAAAGATTTGATCTCTTTCGGATAATCGATCACAAAGATCGGCTTTCCGAATACCTGTTCCGTTAAATACCGTTCATGCTCGGTCTGCAAATCGCATCCCCATTCAACCGGATATTTAAACTCCGCTCCGCTCTTTTTCAAAAGCTCGATCGCGTCGGTATACGTTACTTTCTCGTAATCACTGTTTGCAAGCTTGTGCAAGCGTTCCAGCAAACCGTTCTCCACAAACCGATCAAAAAATGCAAGTTCCTGAGAGCAATGCTCCAAAACATGGTGAAGGATATATTGGATCATATCCCAAGCCAGCTGCATGTTATCGTTCAGATCCGCGAACGCGATCTCCGGTTCGATCATCCAAAACTCCGCAGCATGCCGCGCGGTATTGGAATTTTCCGCACGGAACGTCGGACCGAACGTATAGATATTTCCGAAAGCCATTGCATAGCTTTCTCCCTCCAACTGTCCGGATACCGTCAAGTTGGTAGCGGCGCCGAAAAAGTCCTGCGACCAATCAATGCCCCCATCCTCCTTGCGCGGCGGATTTTCCGGATCCAGCGTGGTCACGCGAAACATTTCGCCCGCGCCTTCACAATCGGAATGCGTGATCAACGGGGTATGAACATAAACAAAATTCCGACCGTGGAAGAAAGAATGAATGGCAAACGCAACCTCACTTCGAACCCGAAAAACTGCCGAAAACAGGTTGGTACGCGGGCGCAGATAGGCTTGTTCCCGCAAATATTCAACCGTGTGCCGTTTCTTTTGCAAAGGATAATCCGGAGTGGAAGCTCCCTCCACTTCGATCTTGATCGCCTTCAATTCAAACGGCTGTTTCATACCGGGCGTCAATACCAAAATCCCATGCACAACGATCGCCGAACCAACGTTCAATTTGGCTATTTCATCGTAATTTGCAAGCTTCTCCCGCTCAAAAACGACCTGAATCGTCTGAAAGCAACTGCCGTCATACAGGTCAATAAAGCCAAACGCCTTGCTGTCGCGAACGCTTCTTGCCCAACCGCCGAGCACAATTTCTTTGCCCTCAAACTCTGCGGAATGTTCGCAAATTTGTTTTACCAACTCTCTTTTCATTTTAT
>CAYPIV010000147.1:0-2931 GCA_964410895.1 uncultured Ruminococcus sp.
GTCACATTGGAAAACGAGGACGATGTGAAATTTATGAATCTTCTGATTGAAAAATTGGAAGACGACGATGACGTTATGGACGTTTACCATGACTGGGAAAACATGGATTGATCCAAAACCGAAAACGGGGACCGGTACGATTCGTACCGATCCCCGTTTTGGAATTTTACATTTTACATCGATCCGAACGGTTCTCCGGAACCGATGCCGAGTGCTTCGTAAATACTGTTGCGAAGCATCGGATGTAAACGATTGTAAGCAAATCCGCAACCGCGCACGTGGGTAGCAAAGAAAACCGCCACGGCATTGCTGGGATCGACCAATGCATAGGATCCTGCCGCACCATCCCAGCCGAACTCTCCGATTGCGGAGGGGGAGAACGAAAAGAGTGGCGATTGATGCGTACGACAACACAATCCGAATCCGTAGCCGAAGTTGTGCGTGGAGTTTCCGAAACAGATCTGTTCGGGATCCGTCAATTGGTTCTCTCCTAACAGACGAATGATATCCCGATGGAGCAAGGTGTACCCGTTTTCCGTGGTCCCACCGTTTGCCAGCACGGTTAAAAAGCGGATCTGGTCATTTGCCGTACTGTAAAGACCGGCACCGCCGCAATCGTACCGATCGGAAAGAATATAGTTGTTGATCGGTTCGACCCGTTGCGGCTTCATGATCCCGTTTTGGTAGACATACATTTCGGAAAGCCGAAGTTGCTTTTCTTTCGGAAGATGATATCCGGTGTCCGACATTCCGAGGGGATCGAAAACAACTCGCTTTACGTAATCCGAAAACCGTTCTCCCGTAACCGCTTCCGCCACTGCCGCAAGTACGTCATGGGACAGGCAGTACTGCCAACGGGTTCCGGGAACATAGGATAGGGGATTTTTTGCCATGGCATTGACTGCATCCATGGTCGTGAAATTCGCATTTTGTTTGCGTAACTCCGTAATCGGTTTCATTAAAAGGTCATAATTCATTCCGCAGGTCATGGTGAATAACTGACGCACGGTGACCGTTCCCTCATACGGTTTCACGGTCCCGTCTTCCTGTCGGATCGTCAGCTGAGAAAAACTCGGAAGATAGTCGGCAACGGGAGCGTCCAATTGCAACCGTCCTTCTTCCACCAATCGCATGCAAGAAATACAAGTAGTGACTTTGGAGACCGAAAACAGATAATAAATATCCAGATCGGTGACGGGTTTGGTCCTGGCGGCATCGGAAAAACCGACGCTGTTGCGGTACACCGTTTGTCCTTTGTAGGTAACGACAAGGTCGGTTGCGGGAAGCCCGAATGCGGGCATTTTTTTCATAAGTGTATCTGTCTTTTGGAAATTCATGAAGATCGGATCCTTTCTGTCGGTTCGGTGAATGGGGATTTATCAAACATCAAAAAATATGCGGGCACGAATAGAAGTGTAAACTTGTCTGATTCACGGGGATGCGAGAGCATCCGAGAGGGCGAAGCCCGAGAACTTGCAAAACAAGTTTTTCTGCACGGATTTTACCATGCGGCAAAAATGCTTGCTCGCAAGAGCATTTTTGCAAAGCCGTCAATGGTGCGGGGATGCGAGAGCATCCGAGAGGGCGAAGCCCGAGAACTTGCAAAACAAGTTCTTCTGCACCTATTATAACGTACTCCCAAAGCAATGTCAATCGAAAAATGAAAAATCAAAGTGTTTTCGATGATAAAATTCAAATTTTGCACGACAGGGACTCGACACGTTTTGTTGGACCTGTTATTTTCAAAATGTCCATTTGTAAAAAAATAATGATAAAATATAGAGAAAAGTATTGACAAACGACAAAAAGTGTGCTACAATATTAAACTGCATTATAATCGCTCGTATTGTGTTCGGAACCGGAAAATGTGTTGTTCTGCAGGGTGGCAAAAGGCATATTTTCTGCGGATGAGAGCGAAGGAAACTTTCTTGTTTTATCAATTCTTTGAATGGAGTGATTGAATTCATGATCAATGTAAAAGATCAAAAGCTTGGTCAAAACGTCAGAAAGAGCTTTGCAAGGACTCGCTTTGATTACCCGTTGCCTAATTTGGTGGAGATCCAAACCAAATCGTACGAGTGGTTTAAAAACGAGGGCTTGATGGAGGTCCTTCGGGATGCGTCACCGATTACCGATTATTCCGGCAATTTGGTCATCGAGTTTATTTCGTATACACTTGATGACAAGCATCCGAAATATCCCGTAGAGGAGTGCAAGGAAAGAGATGTAAACTATGCAGCTCCTTTGAAAGTCAACGTACGTTTGACGAACAAACAGACGGGAGAGGTCAAGCAGGCGGATATTTTCATGGGAGATTTTCCGCTCATGACCGAAACCGGTACGTTTGTGATCAACGGTGCCGAGCGCGTGATCGTTTCTCAAATTATCCGTTCTCCCGGCATGTATTATGCCTCCGAAATTGATAAGGCGGGTAAGAAAACCTATTCCACTACGGTCATTCCTTACAGAGGCGCTTGGCTGGAGTATGAGGTGGACGCTTCCGGTGTGATCTATGTTCGCATTGATAAAAACCGCAAGTTGCCCCTGACCATGTTCATCCGCGCACTCGGAATCGGAACACGTGAGGACATTTACACGTTGTTCGGTGAGGAAGAACATCTGAAATTGACATTCGAAAAGGATGAATCCGAGCAGTTGGCTTCCATGAACAATTCGACTGCCGAGATCGAATCTTTGAAAGAAATCTATAAAAAACTTCGGCCGGGAGAACCTCCCACAGAGGAAGCGGCACGCACATTGCTCCGCAATTATTTCTTTGATGCGCGTCGGTACGATATCGCTCCCGTCGGAAGATATAAATATGATAAAAAAACGGCAATTCACACCCGCATTGCCAACCGCCGTGCCGCACAGCCGGTCGTAAATCCCTTGACGGGAGAACTGCTTTGCGACATCGGTGAAGTCATCACC
>CAYPIV010000148.1:0-2921 GCA_964410895.1 uncultured Ruminococcus sp.
TCCTTTCGTTCCGAAAAGAGAAACGGAGATCTGAATGTCAAGAGAATCGATTTTGAAAATTCGGGAAACCGAGCAACAAGCACAACGCTTGGTCGAAAACGCCCATCATCGGGCAGAACGGATGCTTGAAGAGGCGGAAGCACGCGGAAAACTTCTTTGCGAGCAGACCGAACGGGAGACCACCGAGGAAATGCGGGAGCTGTTGTTGCGTTTGAAAGAAAAAACGGATGAAATGGACCAACGCGCTCTATCCGAGGCGGAAGAAGAATTGGAACAGTTGCGTAAAAATGCCAGATTGAATCGAAAAATTGCGGAAAAGATCGTCATTAGGGGGTTAGATGCCAAATGTCGGTAAGTCAAATGAAAAAACTCACCGTTTTGGCATACCGAGAGGACACCGACGCGGTTTTGCGTGCCTTGATGCGGATTCGCTGTGTGGATCTGAGACAGGTCCGAGGGCAGGAAAAGGAACGATTTGCACTTTCTTCCCCCGAACCCGCTTCCGAATCCAAAGAAAAGATCCCGCTTTCGGATATTCGGTGCGCTTTGTCGGTGCTTGCCAAATACTCCGCGCGAAGAGGAACGCTCGGTCGCAGGTTACATTCCGTGGACAGAGAACGCTTTTCCGCGGATGGCAGTGCCGACCGTGCGAGAGATACGGTGAAAGAAGTTCTTTTTTTGCAGGAAGATACGGAAACTTTGCTTTGCGACCTGACGCGGCAAAAACAGTTGATCGCAACCTTACTGCCGTGGTCGGAATATGATGCTCTGTTGAACGATGTTCGCTCCGCACAAACGGAAACCGTTTTCCTCGTTTCCGAAAAAGGGGAGCTTTCCGTTCGGGAAAAAGAACGGTTGGAACAGTCCGGAGCGTATGCCGAAACCGTTTCCGTAGAAGACAAAAACAGTTATTTAACGCTGACATACCGTTTTTCGGAGGAAGAAGCGGTCCTGCGCACGGTGACGCAGCTCGGTTTGTTGAAGATCTCACTTCCGCAACTTCCGTTGACGGTGCGGGAAGCGGTTGAACAAGCCGAAGAACGGTTACAACGGATCGATACGGAGCTTTTGAAAAACGAAGAGCGCTTGCGGGAATTGGCACAGGAGTTGGATGCGATCGAAATTTTATACGATTTGGAAGCCACTGCGCTGGAACTGCAAAAGCAAAAAAGAAAGATTTTGGAAACGAAACGCTGTGCCGTGATCCAAGGCTGGATCCCTGCGGAAAAGGAAGATCTGCTTGCAAAAACGCTGTCCGCTTTTTCCTGCGCGTGTGAGGTGGAAGAACCGGAATCGGGGGAGGAACCTCCCGTTTTGTTGAAAAACAATGCGGTTGCATCCAATTTTGAGTGGGTGATCGGGATGTATTCCTATCCCAAGTACGGCACGTTCGATCCGACGGCGATCATGGGTATTTTTTACCTTTTGCTGTTCGGTATGATGTTTGCGGACGTCGGTTACGGGTTGTTGCTGACTTTGGGATGCTTTATCGGGATCCGCCTGCTGAACCCCAAGGAGGGAATGCGCCGCATGCTTTCCATGTTTGCGTATTGCGGTATTTCTTCCATGTTGATGGGTGTCCTGTTCGGCGGATGGTTCGGAGATCTGCCGACGGCGATCATGGATCACTTTATTTACGGTGAGACCGGGGTCGCGGCGCAGACTCCCGTGGGACATTTCTTTGCCAACGGTCTGTTGTTCAATCCCATCAGTGAACCGGTAGCGTTTTTGGTGGCGGGATTGGCAATGGGAGAAGCACATTTGATCGCGGGAATGGCGATCCGCATGGTCCAGCTTTGCAAGAACGGAAAACCGTTGCAGGGGATCTGCTCTACCGTTCCGTATTGGATCCTGTTTTTGGGGTTGGATCTCATGGCTCCTACGGGAGTGGCGGGAATGATGGCCGTGCAACTTTCCGCAAAGACCGCTTCCTTGTTTTCTTCTTTGATGACGGTCGGCGGATACCTTGCCGTGGCAGGCGGCGTCGGCATACTGTTTCTTAACGGTGTCGGAGCCAAAAACGGCTGGTCATGGTTGGTCGGCGGGCTCGGCGGTCTGTATTCTTTGATCAGTTATGCATCGGATCTGCTTTCCTATTCCCGCATCTTGGCATTGGGATTGGCTGCGGGGGTGATCTCGCAAGTCATCAACATGATGACGGGTCTCGGTGCAACGGGACCGATCGGCTTTTTCTTCATGTTGGTCGTGATGTTGCTCGGACACGGATTGAATTTGGCGATCAATCTTTTGGGGACTTTTGTTCACACCGCACGGTTGCAGTATATTGAATTTTTCGGAAAATTTTACGAAGACGGCGGTCAGCCGTTTTCGCCGATGCTTCCCGTAGAGGAGTATTCGCAAGAAAGTACCACGTCCGATGCGGTCTGCGGACCGATCGGGAGCAAAAAACAAAAATAACGAAAACACTATTTTAAAAGGAGATAAAAACTTATGAACGCTTTTTATGAAACACTCGGGAATTTGGTATCGGGACTTTTCAGCGGTACGGGATTAACTATTTTGGGCGCCTTTTTGGCAGTTTTTCTTCCCGGTATGGGTTCTGCCAAGGGAGTGAACATGGTTGCCAGAGCGACTGCCGGCTTGATCAGCGAGGAACCGGAAAAATACGGTAAATCCATGCTGCTTCAGGCATTGCCGATGACGCAGGGCATTTACGGTATGGTCGTTGCATTCTTGATCCTGTTGAATTCCGGACTGCTCGGCGGCAATCCCGGCATGGAGTTGACGGTTTTGCAGGGCGGTTGGTATTTGTTTGCTTCTCTTCCCATCGCATTCGGCGGATTGTATTCCGCCATTAAGCAGGGGGAAGTGGCAACGGCAGGAGTTTCGGTTTTGGCAAAACGTCCGGAAGCCGTCGGAAAAGCGGTCATTTCCGCATCGTTTGTTGAATTGTATGCGAT
>CAYPIV010000149.1:0-2880 GCA_964410895.1 uncultured Ruminococcus sp.
TATTATTCTTTGAACCGCGAGGGATCGGCACGCGTTCTTCGTACCTTTTTGTTTCCGGGTGCGGATTTCGGTACCGATCAATTCGATCCAAACGGTATTTTTGACCGATCGGAGAATGCCGATTTTCATGCTGTTTACGAAGCACGGGAATCGGAGATCCCGTTGCTTTTTTCAAAAACGTAACAGAAAGGAAGAGATATTATGGAAGAGACCATGCAGGAACAGTTGCCGCTTTTAACGAATGCTTCCCCTGAGGAGCTGGCACATGCCATTTTTGATGTTTTGGATGCCAAAAAAGCGCGAAACATCAAGGTTTTGCGTGTCAATGATCAAACGGTCATTACCGATTATTTCGTGATTTGTACGGGAAATTCTGGAACGCAAGTGAAATCCCTCGGCGGCGAAGTGGAATATAAGATCGGATTGCGGGGAGTTCAACCCGTGCATTTTGAGGGACGGGACAATAACGGTTGGATCGTTTTGGATTACAGCCACGTGATCGTGCACATTTTCAGTCGGGAAAATCGAGATTTTTATCAGTTGGACAAGCTTTACGGAGATGCGGAAGAGATTCCGTTTTCCGGGTTGGATGATTGAGTCGGCATAACAAACGCAACAGAGTACCGAATGTACGCAGAAAGGATATATCATGAAATACGATTTTAAACAGATTGAACCGAAGTGGCAAAAAGCATGGGAAGATGCCGGTATTTTCCGTGCCGAGGATTTCAGCAAAAAGCCGAAATATTATACCCTTGTGGAATTTCCGTATCCGAGCGGTTCGGGAATGCATGTAGGACATATTAAGGCATATTCCGGCTTAGAGGTCATTTCCAGAAAGAAACGCATGGAAGGTTATAACGTGCTGTTTCCGATCGGTTTTGATGCCTACGGGCTTCCCACCGAAAATTCCGCGATCAAAACGGGAACGCATCCGCGTACTTTGACCGACCGCAATATCAAAAAATTTACATCTCAGCTCAAACGGGTCGGATTTTCTTTCGATTGGTCCCGCGTGATCGATACGACGGAAGAGGATTACTACCGTTGGACGCAATGGATCTTTTTGAAGATGTTTGAAAAAGGGTTGGTATTTCGGGACAATGCGTTGGTAAATTATTGCCCGCATTGCAAGGTGGTACTTTCCAATGAAGATTCACAGGGCGGAAAATGCGATATTTGTCACAATGACATTGTGCAAAAAAACAAGACCGTATGGTATTTGCGCATTACCGAATATGCGGACAAGCTTTTGCAGGGATTGGATGAAGTGGATTATCTCCCCAACATCAAACAGCAGCAGATCAATTGGATCGGGAAATCCATGGGTGCATTTGTTAATTTCAAGATCCGTGAGTGTGACGAGACCTTGCGCATTTACACCACACGGTGTGATACGCTCTTCGGTGTCACTTTTATGGTCATTGCTCCGGAACATCCGATGATCCAAAAGCAACGGGACCGCATTCAAAATATGGAAGCTTTGGATGCCTATCGGGAAGCTTGTGCCAAAAAGACCGAGTTCGAACGTACCCAATTGAACAAAGAAAAGACCGGTGTCCGCATTGAAGGATTGACCGCCATCAATCCCGTCAGCGGAAAGAGCATCCCGATCTATATTTCCGATTATGTCATGATGGGATACGGTACCGGTGCCATTATGGCGGTTCCCGCACATGACGAACGAGATTGGGAATTCGCCAAAAAATTCGGCATTGATATCATTGAAGTGATCAAGGGCGGCGACATCGAGCAAGGTGCTTACACGGGCGATGGCGAAATGATCCATTCGGACTTTTTGAACGGCTTGACCAACAAAAAAGATTCCATTGCGCGGATGTTGGAATATTTGACCGAGAAAGGCATCGGCGAAATGGGTGTTCAATATAAAATGAAAGATTGGGCATTCAACCGTCAAAGATATTGGGGAGAGCCGATCCCGATCGTTCACTGCGCCCATTGCGGCATCGTTCCGGTGCCGTACTCCGAACTTCCGCTGAAACTTCCGAAAGTGGAAAACTTTGAGCCCGGAGAAGGCGGGGAGAGCCCGCTTGCAAAAATTTCGGAATTTGTCAATTGTAAATGCCCGAAATGCGGACGCGACGCCAAACGCGAGACCGATACCATGCCGCAATGGGCAGGATCTTCTTGGTATTTCCTGCGGTACATCGATCCGCACAACACCGAGGCGCTTGCCGATCCCGAAAAGCTGAAATATTGGCTCCCCGTGGATTGGTACAACGGCGGAATGGAGCACGTTACACGGCATATGATCTATTCTCGTTTTTGGCACAAATTCCTGTATGACGAGGGGATCGTTCCGTGCGATGAACCGTATGCCAAGAGAACGGCGCAAGGGTTGATCTTGGGACCGGACGGAGAAAAAATGTCCAAATCGCGCGGAAATGTTGTGGATCCGAACGATGTAGTCGATGTGTTCGGCGCCGATGTGCTTCGCACGTATGTTCTCTTTATGGGGGATTACGGCAGTGCGGCTCCGTGGAACGAAAGTTCCATGAAAGGCTGTAAGAGATTCATTGAGCGGATTGCCGATCTGACCGATCTGATCTCCGGAGAGGGAACCACTCCGAAGTTGGAGGTTTCTTTCCATAAAACAATCAAAAAAGTTTCCAATGACATTGACGATCTGAAATTAAATACGGCAATCGCCTCTCTGATGACACTGCTGAACGAGATCGCCGCAGTCGGAAGTTTGACCAAAGACGAAATGCTGATCTTGGTTCGCTTGATCTGTCCTTTTGCACCGCATATCGCCGAGGAACTGTGGAGTACACTCGGTCAAAGCGGATTTTGCGCATTGGCTCCTTGGCCGACATGGGAAGAAGCCAAAACCGTTGACAGTACGGTTGAAGTTGCCGT
>CAYPIV010000150.1:0-2879 GCA_964410895.1 uncultured Ruminococcus sp.
CTGATCGAATTGTCAAAAAAATGGCAAGAGGAGAACTGCTCTTACGGCATTCTTGCAAACGCCGAGGAGGATATCACGCCACCCCTCTGTGTTGCCATGGAAAACGACGAGATCATCGGATACATTTTCGGTCATTATTACGTTACAAAACAGCAAACATCTTGCATCCCCATCGGATGTCGGTGTTTTTCGGTCGATGAGCTGTATGTTCTTCCGGAATATCGAAGCCAAGGCATCGGCAGAGAACTTTTTACGCGGATGGAAGCAAACGTACGGTCTTCCTGTGCGTATCTTACGCTCAACACCTCAACCAAAGATCATCGAAAGATCTTGCACTTTTACGTAGAGGAATTGGACATGCTGTTTCACAGCGCATTTTTGTTCAAACCGATGGAGGAATGATCCCTCTTTTCGATCGGATCGTCTCCGCCGTGCGGTTTGCGGAACAGGCGACGTTTCACGTATCAAAAAAGCATGGCAGGTCAAAGTGAGGAGCTCTTTGTTCGATCGCCGCTTCCGCCGAACGCGGAAACAAGCTTCCAAAAAGCCATTTTCTACTTGCATATTTCAGAAAAATGTGATAGAATAGATTGTTTGAATTCGATGGACAGAGATTTACAGAAAGGTTATTGGTATGACTACGACAGAACAGCAGATCGATCGTCGAAGAACGTTTGCCATCATTTCCCACCCGGACGCCGGAAAAACGACTTTGACCGAAAAATTTTTACTTTACGGCGGCGCCATTCAAACGGCGGGATCCGTAAAAGGAAAAGCATCCGACCGTCATGCAGTTTCGGATTGGATGGAAATGGAGAAAAAAAGAGGAATTTCCATCACTTCTTCCGTGATGCAGTTCGAATATAACGGATATTGCATCAATATTTTGGACACTCCGGGGCATCAGGATTTTTCCGAGGATACCTACCGAACCTTAATGGCGGCAGACAGTGCCGTGATGGTGATCGATGCCGCCAAGGGAATCGAACCGCAAACGCGAAAATTGTTCAAAGTATGCGCTATGCGAAAGATTCCGATTTTTACGTTTATCAACAAATTGGACCACGAAGCAAGAGATCCGTTTGATCTGTTGGACGAGTTGGAAAAAGAATTTGGGATCGGTACTTATCCCATGAATTGGCCGATCGGGTGCGGTGTCGGTTTTAAAGGGGTGTACGACCGTACCGGCAGAAAGATTTTGGCTTTTGCCGATGCGCATCGCGGCAGGGATCGGTTATATTCCGTAGACTGCGACATCTCCGACGTCGCGCGGATGGACGAGTTGATCGGTTCCTATGCGCGTGAGGAACTTTGCGAACAGGTAGAACTGTTGGACGGGGCATGCTTTGATTTTGATTTGGAAAAAGTGCGTTGCGGAAAGCTCAGCCCCGTGTTCTTCGGCTCCGCATTGAACAATTTCGGCGTAGAATTTTTCTTGGAACACTTTTTGAATATGACCACACCGCCTCTGGCAAGGACGGCGGGAGATGTGACCGTTTCGCCGTTTGATCCGTCATTTTCCGCATTCGTGTTTAAAATTCAGGCAAACATGAACAAAGCGCACCGTGACAGGATCGCGTTCATGCGCATTGTTTCCGGCAAATTCGAGCATGATCGGGATTATTTTCACGTGCAGGGTGGAAAAGAGTTGAAACTTTCCCAACCGCAACAAATGATGGCACAGGAGCGTTCGGTCATTCAGGAAGCTTACGCAGGAGATATTATCGGCGTTTTTGATCCCGGAATTTTTTCCATCGGCGATACCGTGTGCGATAAAAGCAGAAAAATACAGTTTGAGGGAATTCCCACATTTGCGCCGGAGTGCTTTGCCATGATCGAGCAAACGGACAGCATGAAGCGAAAACAGTTTGCCAAAGGGATGAATCAGATTGCGCAAGAAGGTGCGATCCAAATTTTTGTCGAGCCGGGCGGCGGTTTGGAACGGGTTTACGTCGGTGTGGTCGGAATGCTTCAATACGATGTGTTGGAGTCCCGTATGAAAGCCGAGTACGGCGTGACCTACCGTCAGTACGCACAACCTTACCAGCATATCCGGCGGATCTCCAACCATGCGGATCCCAAACAGCTTCGGCTTTTTGATGTAAAATGGGTACAAGATTTTCGCGGAAACAATTTTTTGCTGTTTCAAAGCGAATGGCATATCCGTCACACGCTGGAAAGCAATCCCAACTTGGAATTGGCGGAATTCGGGACTTGACGGTCTCGCAAAGATCCGCGCTGTAATGTCGTTGCTCTTTGCCGAGAGACCGATCCCTTTTGTGCCGTTTCGCACCATAGACCGATCATGCAAGGTGCGAAACGGTACAACGGAAACGCCCATCTTTTTCGGCAGTTCCCGGTGGGGTCACGTTTCCAACTGCTTTCCCAAAAAGCCGGCAGCGGTCAAGATCAGCTTAGATTCCACCTCATCGGAAACGGGATTCCCCGATGATGCCCCGACAGCATCGCTCACCGAAGCAACGCATCCGATCGTGTCGCCCTCGCTGACGATCGGCATGGCATAGCGAACAAAATGCATGCCCCCATCCGCCAATACGGGAACGGGAGCATCGTTTTCCTTACGTGCATATAAGGTTCTGCTTTCCATCAATTGTTCCATCTCGGATGAAAGTGTTTTATCGATATAATCTTTTTTCGAAATCCCCGCACAAGCGATCACGGCATCACGGTCGCAAATAACGACCGCAAGTGAACCGACTTTGTGCAGCGTTTCGGCATACTGTGCCGAAAAAGATGCCAATTCTCCGATGGGCGAATACTTCTTAAAAATGACTTCCCCTTCGCGGTCGGTATAAATTTCCAACGGGTCGCCGTTACTGATAACATTGACACGAAAAACCTTGTCGGGCTGATTTTTT
>CAYPIV010000151.1:0-2868 GCA_964410895.1 uncultured Ruminococcus sp.
TATGCATGTATTTTATGATGCGTTCCTCCCTGATGAACCGCATCAAAGAAGTCGGGATCTACCGTGCGATCGGTGTTTCCAAAAAGAACCTGATCTTTAAATTCCTCATCGAATCCGTTGTTTTGACAACATTGACCGTTTTTGTCGGATATAGCTTTACAAGTTTGTTTATTGCGGCTTGCTTGCAAATGTCGCCTTTGGTGGCGGAATTCTTCTATTATCCGATGTGGTTGGCAGGAGCTGTTTTGGTGATCCTGTACGCAATGGGACTGTTTTTCGGTACCTTGCCGATCCTTTCACTGTTGCGCAAGACCCCGAGTGAGATTTTGGCAAAATACGATATTTGACGCCATACAGCGGCACCGTTCCGCCTTTTCGGCGGGATGGTGCCGCTGTGTCGGAACGGGATGCCCGCTTTTTTGCCTGAAACCGAAAAGAATTTTTCAAAAGCCCTTGCAAAAATAAAAAAATCTGTTATAATAGAAGTAGCATCAAGTTGCAAAACGAGGTCATGCCAGTTGGGGCAGTAGCGGCGCCCTGTACCTGAAATCCGCTATAGCAGGAATGGATTCCTCTTTTGAGGAACGAGCTTTTACGAATGAGATGCATTCATTGTGTTGAGGAATGGGTCTTGCGCAATCGGGAATTGTGAACCATGTCAGGTGGGGGACCAAGCAGCATTAAGCAATCCCTCCGATGTGCCGCAAGAGTGCCTGTTCTGAGCAGGGGTAGCATAGTTCGCGTGGGAGTGAATTTCGATCTTGGGGTGCATGATCTTGTTTTGCAACTTGGTGAAAAATGAAACTTTAACTGCCGATCGTGCGTGATGCCGTTCGGCATTTATTGTATGGGAGAGGAGCGCTCAGGAAATTGCATCGGGCATTGTATCGAAAATGGCGACCGCAAACCTTTGATGAAGTCTGCGGTCAGGAACACATCACATCGATCTTAAAATATGAAACGGAGACCCGTTCCTTTAGCCATGCATACCTGTTTTGCGGTTCGCGCGGAACGGGAAAGACCACTTGTGCCAAGATCTTGGCAAAGGCGGTAAACTGTGAGCATCCGATCCACGGGAGTCCGTGCGGAACGTGCGAAGCATGCCGCGCGATCGAAAGCGGTGCGGCAACGGATGTGCTGGAAATGGACGCGGCTTCGAATAACGGAGTGGATAATATCCGAGACATTCGGGATGAAGTGATCTACGCACCAACAGGGTTGCGGTACCGTGTTTATATTATCGATGAGGTCCATATGCTGTCGGTCAGCGCATTCAATGCGTTGTTAAAGACCTTGGAAGAGCCGCCGGAGCATGTGATCTTTATTTTGGCGACCACGGAACTTCAAAAATTACCGGCAACGATCGTTTCACGGTGTCAACGCTTTGATTTCCGCCGAATCTCAACCGATGTTTTAATGGAACGGATGCGGTATATTGCCGAGCAGGAAGGATTTTCGGTAGATCCGGACGCTGCGCGGATGCTTGCCAAAATGGCACAAGGCGGAATGCGGGATGCCATCAGTTTATTGGAGCTGTGTGCCGGGACGCGTGGGACGGTCACTTCGGAGACCGTGGCACTTTCCGTTGGCATCACCGGAAGAGAGACCATGCTGAAAACGGTGCATGCCGTTGCCGACAGGAACTATGACCTGCTGTTTCAAACGATCGACGAAGTAGTTCGGTCGTCCAAGGATATTGCGGTCTTTTGGCAGGATCTGATCGCGCTTTACCGAGATATGTTGGTGGTGAAAGTAACCAAACAGGCAAGCACTTATTTGGATCTGACCGAAACCGAGTTTCGGGAAATATCGGACGCCGCATCTCGGTTTTCCAAGGAAACAATGAGTTATCATTGCCGACTTTTGGAGGAAGCGCTTTTTTCCATGCAAAAAGCCAATTCGGTCAAGCGGATCGTTGCGGAAATGACGTTGGTGCGGATGTGCGATGAAGCACTGGACGCCACAAATGAAGCGTTGTTGTCCCGTATGGCAGTGTTGGAAGAAAAAGTTGCGGGAGCCGCTTTCGAAAAGCGTTCTGCCGATCCGGTACCCGTTGCTCCGACCAAGGCTTCTTCCGCCGTGGAGAATCCGAGAGGGAAAGAGGTCGTTCCCAAAAAGACGGATCCGATCCCCGTTGCGCCCAAAACGGAGCAATCCGGAAAGGCGGTGTTCCATCCGATTCGAAATTGGATGGAAGTTGTGGAACGAATCAACCGAAGCGCACCGATGACGGCAAGCTTTGTGAAAACTTCGCGTGCGTTTCTTGCCGAGGACGGTTCCGTGGTCGTTCGTTTTGAAAATGAATTCGGAAAGTTGATGATGGATCAGCCGGAAGCAAAAAATCGGTTGCGCGCCGCGTTGACCGCCGTTTTACAGCGAGAGATCACGACCGTAACGTTGGAAGTTGCCAAGCGTTCGGGAACGTCTTCCGCAATGGATGAATTATTGAACGATCCCGAAGAAAATTGATCGGAAGATCGATTCTCAAAATGCCATCGGGTGACAGAATATTACAGGTGAAGGAGATAAAAACATGAGGGCAAATATTCCGAAGGGAATGGGGGGCGGTCCGCAGAATATGCAGGCTATGCTCCGTCAAGCACAAAAAATGCAGGAAGATATGGCAGCAAAACAAGAGGAGTTGGATGCGCGGGAGTACGATATTTCCGTTGGCGGCGGCGCCGTGAGTTTGAAGATCAACGGGAAAAAGGAAGTTCTTTCGATCGATCTTGCTCCGGAAGTTGTGGATCCGGACGATATTGAAACACTTTCCGATTTGTTGGTTGCAGCCGTGAATGAAGCGATTCGACAGGTAGAGGATACCAACAGTGCCGAATTGAATCAAATTACAGGACCGATGAATCTGCC
>CAYPIV010000152.1:0-2864 GCA_964410895.1 uncultured Ruminococcus sp.
AACAACATGGGAGACGGTACCTATACGGAATTGGCACAAAAGAACATCGATACCGGAATGGGGTTGGAACGTCTCGCCTGCATCATGCAAGGGGTTGACAACATGTTCGAAGTCGATTCGATCCGTAAGATCCTGAACTGCGTCTGCGAAATTTCCGAAAAAGAGTACGGTCAAGATGCCAATACGGATATTTCCATTCGTGTGGTCACCGACCATATCCGCTCCGCGACCTTTATGATCGCAGACGGCGTTATTCCATCCAACGAGGGACGCGGATACGTTTTGCGTCGCATCCTGCGGCGCGCATGCCGCCACGGAAAACTGCTTGGCATCAACCGTTCGTTCTTGCCGGAGCTCTGCTTGGTTGCCATCGGTGAATCCGAAGGCGCCTATCCGGAACTTCGGGAGAAAAAGGATTATATTTTAAAAGTGATCTCAATGGAAGAAGAACGGTTTGACGCTACCATCGATGCCGGTCTTTCCATTCTCTCCAATCTCACCCGCCGCGCATTTGCCGATGGAATCGATACCATTTCCGGAGAAGAAGTTTTCAAACTGTACGACACGTTCGGATTCCCGATCGATCTCACACGGGAGATCTTGGAAGAACAGCATTTGAAGATCGAGGAAGATACCTTCAAAAAGCTCATGGATCAGCAAAAAGAACGTGCCAGAAAGGCGCGCGCAAACATTTCCGGTTGGAGCGATTCCTCCAAAACGCTGTTGGCAGAACTGCCGAAAACGGTCTTTGCCGGATATGAGGACACCTGTGTTGAAGATGCCCATGTTGTCGCGATCTTTGTTGAGGAACAATCCGTTGATTACGCAAACGAAGGCAGTTGCACGATCGTTTTAGACAAAACTCCGTTTTACGGCGAGGGTGGCGGACAAGTCGGTGACAGCGGCACCATTTACGATCACGATACCATGATCACGGTTACCGATACCAAAAAAACGGATGGCATTTTTCTCCATCTTTGCACGTTGGTAAACGGAGATATCAAGGTCGGAGATACCGTACGCGCCGAAATCAACCGTACGCGACGTACCGCGATCATGCGCAATCACTCGGCGTGTCACCTGCTGCAAGCGGCTCTGCGTAAAATTCTCGGCACGCATGTAGAACAAGCCGGTTCCTACGTGGATGAAGAGCGTGTTCGCTTCGACTTTACCCATTTTGCGGCCCTGACCTCGGAAGAGATCGCCAAAGTGGAGTCGTTGGTCAATGCCCACATTTTGGTCGGTTCCCCGATCCAAACGGTAGAGACCGATATTGAAACCGCCAAGAAAAACGGTGCAATGGCACTCTTCGGCGAAAAATACGGCTCTGTCGTGCGAATGGTAAAAATGGGCGCGTTTTCTACGGAACTTTGTGGCGGAACCCATTTGGACAACACCGCAAAGGTCGGACTGTTCAAGATCGTTTCCGAAACGTCTGTTTCTGCCGGCGTGCGCCGTATTGAGGGAATTACGGGACTTGGAGTCATGAAACACCTGATGAACACCGAAAGTCTCATTTCGGAAACGGCAAAGATCTTAAAAACGCCCCCGGCGGATATTGCCAAACGTGCCGAACAGTTGAGCACAGAGCTGAAAAACGCAAAGCATGAAATTGATGCACTGAATACCAAAATTGCTTCCGCTCGCTTAGATGCCATCATGGCAGACGCCGTATCCTTTGGAAATGTTCGTCTCGTCACAGCCGATCTCGGTGACATGCCGTTGGAAATAGCGCGTTCCGTTGCCGATGAAGTCAAAGCACGTTATGTCGATACGGTAGCGGTGTTTGCCGTACATGCGGACGGAAAGTTGAATTTCCTCTCTGCCGCCGGCAAAAACGCAGTCTCGGCAGGCGCTCATGCGGGAAAATTGGTCGGTGCGGTTGCTTCCGTAACCGGCGGAAAAGGCGGCGGACGTCCGGACAATGCCTTGGCAGGCGGAAAAGACCTTTCCAAAATTGCCGATGCACTTGCGTGTGCAAAAGCAGAACTTCTTTCCATGCTGAAATGAAAATTCTTTTCAACGGTCACAGATCTTTCTGTGACCGTTTTCTACCGTTTTCTTTCGATGCTTCTTCCCGATCGTTTTTCAACACATTTTCATCACAATTTCTTTACACAGTTAACAAAAAAAGTACCGATAACTATTGACAAAATCAAGACCTTTTGATATAATAGGAATACGTCATACGGCGCAAAACAATCATTTGGAGGAACATTTTATGAAAAAAGCACTCAAGTCGGCACTTTTGCTTTTGACCGCAATGTTGTTGGTCGTATCGTTGGTTTCCTGCGACAAAGCAAACAGTGTCAAAAAAGCGTTCGAAGATGCAGGTTATACCGTAACCTCTGCAAAAGCAACCGATGAAGAAGTACAAACGCTTCTCAAACTGTTGTTGAGCGAAGAGCAGTTAAAGGATGCCGAAGACTATGAGATCATCCTGTGCAAAATGGACGGATTGCTGAACATCGGAAAGACCGCCGTTATTTTGAAGGTTTCCTCTTCCGGCGATCTCAAGGATTTCCTGACCACGGAAGATTCCGACGGTAAAAAGGATACATCCGCATATGACAAGGCAGTTGAGGATGGCAATGTCAACGGAAATTGCATGATCTTTACGTTGAGTGACGATTCTCGCGAGATCTTTAAGAAAGCATAACCGAAAATAAATCCAACAAAATCGGGGCATCGAAAGAGATGCCCCGATTTTGTTGGATCCGCAGTTCCGATTTTGTCGTGTTCCGAAGAAAAATTAACATACCATTGCCCCATGAAAAAAGCTCCGAGCTGCTGTGCGCCCGGAGCTTTTTATGAACAGAAAGAGATCAGTCCGCGTAAACGCTGACCTTCTTCTGCGTTTTGGT
>CAYPIV010000153.1:0-2844 GCA_964410895.1 uncultured Ruminococcus sp.
CTGGGCAGACATGCTTTGTACCTATTGTCCTGCCGAACGTCTGTTGCCCTTAGAATCCAAAACCGGAACCGTTGCCGCACGCACCGACTATGCAATGCTCAAAGACGGACTGCTTTATGCCGGTGTCGAGATCGGTTCCGCCACCGCTTATACGCCTTCGGCGACCGTAACGCTGCTGGACAAGCTTTTGGAACGCGGCGATCTGACGATCCGCGAATACTTAGAGCTTTTACCGCCCGGATGCATTTCCGATCGCGGTCGGTTGCTGGAGACCATCCAACAGAAAGGAGAAAGAAAGGATGAATGATGAAACTGTATCCCTCCAACCGACGGTGGAAGAAAATATGCCGCCATGCAAACCGACTTCGGAAGAATCGGAAGAAACCATTGTCTCCGCCGCGCCGATCGGCAATGCATCGGAAGAACATCAGGAAACAATTTTTTGTCCTGCGGAAGAAAGGAGCGTTGAAAATGTTGAAAATGCTGACCGCATGTCTGAAAAAGATCCTGCAAATTCTGCTCTTTTTGCAAATTCCGTGCAAAATTCTGATTCTGATCTTGGAACCGCTGTTGCAGAAACTCCATCAAACGAATTGGATGCATTGCGAGAAGAATTGAAGCAACTTCGAAAAGAACTCTCCGAACGCGATGCTTTTTTTACCCGTTTAGGCGGCGAATACGAAGAATTCAAAACTTTGTATCCGTCCATTGCTCCGGAAACGATCTCCGAATCCATTTGGAACGATGTTTGCCGCGGCATTCCGTTGGCAGCGGCTTATGCCCTTTCCGAGCGGCGACGGCAATATGCCGAAGAAAAAGCCGAAAAAAGCAATTCGGAAAACCGGTTTCGTTCCCCCGGTGCCATTAACGGAGGAGAACCCGAATATTTTACTCCCGCGGAAGTCCGCGCAATGTCCCGTCAAGAGGTACGAAACAACTATCAAAAGATCATGAGCTCCATGAAACAGTGGAATCGCTCAAAATCATCATATCATTAAGAAAGGAATTTACGATCATGGCTATCACCAATTTTATTCCCAATGTTTGGAGCGAACATTTTATCGAAACCATTTCCCACAAACGAGTTGCGGTAAACAATTGCAACCGTGTTTACGAAGGTGAGATCCGAGAAAAAGGCAGCAAAGTTCAGATCTGCGGACTCTCCTCCGTAAAGATTTCCGACTATGAAAAAAACACGGAGATCGCCGCTCCCGCTTTGTTGAACGACTATCAAACCGAGCTTGTCATCGATCAGGCAAAATACTTCAACTTTATGATCGATGACATTGATCGCGCGCAAGCGGACTCCAAACTTTTGAGTTATGCCATTGGCAATGCGACCTCCGCTTTGGCAAAAGAAGCCGACAAATACATCTACAACTTATATAACACCGCGGACCAATACTTTGAAGTTCGGGGGGCGACGCCGGAAAAAGTTTTGGATCTTATCATGGAGGCACGCGCACTGTTCCATTATCAGACCGCTTCCGATTTTAACGATATTGTGATCGAGGTGTCCCCCGCCGTTGCCGCAATGATCTTAAAAGCAAAAATCAGATACGGGATTGACAGCAGCGATACTCTGGAAAACGGGTGTATCGGTCGAATCGGCGGATGCAAAGTCTTTGTCTCTCCGGATATCGTTGTCACGGCGGAGGATTGCTACGAATGTTCCAAATGCATGGTCCGCACTACCCGCGCCATTGCGTTTGCGGAGCAGTTCTCGGAGATTGAAGCATACCGTCCGGAATCCCGTTTTGCGGACGCGGTGAAAGGCTTGTACCTGTTCGGTGCCAAGACCGTGATCCCGACCGAACTTGTTACCTTGGACATCGGAATCGAGGTAGAGTAATCGCCATGCAATGCCGAGAAATATTGGAATCTGCCATTCGCATGTTGGCAGAGAGTGATTCCAACGGAAATTCCTCCGATTATACGGAACGCGCCCCCTATCTGTTATCCGTATTTTGCTCCAAATTGCTCTCCTTGGACAGCCGATATCGAAAAACCAACGGTACGGATCCTGTCAAAAACACTCTTCCAAGCCGCATAGATCTGGAGGATCCTTTTCCGCTCAGTGATGTTTTTATTCCCGCAGCGATCGATTATTTGGCTTCCCTTCTGATCTTAGAGGAAAACGAAGAGATCAGCGAGCGTTTGTATGAAGATTACGAGGACTGCATTACGGGAATTCGCGCGGAATTGTTTGCCCTCGGTCGGATCCGCAACCGATATCCGCTTGCATAAAACGAAAGTATCAAAAAAGAGCGCTTTTAAAAAGCGCTCTTCGAAAATAAAAAACAGGTTCTAAAACAGCCAAGCGGACGGCAAAGCTACCGCTAAAAGCTTTGCCGTTTGCTTGGCACTTCGAAAAAACCGGGATCCACGCATGCGCCATCGTTCCTTACGTTTCGTCGGAAGATACGTAACGTTCGTCTGCCATGCCTTGAAGAAGCTCGGAATCGGGACGCATCCGATCGAAAAATTCGGAAAACGTAAAATCGGTATCGTCCACATCATAAAAAGGCACTTCGGTTGCGCTTTGGAATTGCATTTCTCCGACCGATTTGTTATGAGAGACCGGAAACCGTTTCAAAATCGGGAAGAATTCGTTTTCCGTAAAGATCAAATGTTCGATCAAATTGATTCCGATCAGGGAAAAAGCCTGATACAAAGCCTCGGTGACCGCTCGGTCGGCATTGGATGCGGTGGCAACTCCCTGCGGATGATTGTGAGCAACGATTACATTGGGAGCGTTTTTATCCATTACGATCTTGACCATTTTGGAGATCGGCACATTCGATTGGTTTACCGTTCCGGTGGAGATCAAGCGAAAATCCAACA
>CAYPIV010000154.1:0-1412 GCA_964410895.1 uncultured Ruminococcus sp.
AATAGTCTACGATCTCCGAAAGATTCTCCTTGGCTTCATCCTCACCCGCAACATCGGAAAATTTGATCCCGTTGTCGGATTTGACATAGACCTTGGCGTTGCTTTTTCCCAAATTGAACATCATCGAGTTCTGACCGCCCATTTTCTTCATCATGTGTTTGGAGATCAGCTGTCCGATCAAAACAAATGCACCGATGGGAAGGATCCAATTGAACAACAATTGGGAAAAGATGCCGGGCTCTTCTACGATCTCGCCCGAAAATTCCGCACCTGCGGCATACAGACGTTCGGTCCGCCCAGGATCTTCCACCATCCCCGTTTTATAGACCTGTTTCTGTTCTTTGTCGGTAAAGGTAATGGAATTGTCCGAGTCCACGATCTGCACAAGACCGATGTTCCCTTCCTCGGTCATTTTCATAAACGTACCGTAATCCACTTCCGTGACCTGATGTGCCAGAAGTAACGGGTAGATTACCATATTGAAGATCAAGATAATCGCCAACATCACACCGTAAAAGATCCAGATCGGCTTTTTCGGCTTTTTGACTTCATTCATTTGCAAATTCCTCCCGTACAGATCCTCTGTTTCTTGATTTTACGACAAGATTATACAAACGAAAACTAAACTGAAACGAAACAAAAAACGGGCAACCGCTCCGAGAGCGATCGTCCGTTTTTGTTCGATATTATCCTTGCTTTTTCGGGAGGATAACGATAAAATCCGTGATCCCGTTTCCGCTGATAACGCGGATAGTTCCGTGATGAAGATCTACGATCCGTTTGACGATCGCAAGCCCGATGCCGTTGCCTTGCGTTGCGTGAGAAGCATCGGCTTGGTAAAACTTATGGAAGATCTTTTCTTGTTGATCGAGCGGGATCTCACTTCCCGTGTTTCTGACCTTGACACACAGCTCCGTTCCCCGATCCGAAAGACTCAACTCAACGGTTCCGCACCGAGGAACAAATTTCACGGCATTGTCGATCAGATTGATCCAAACCTGCTTAAGCATTTCTTCGTTAGCTTCGATCATAAATTCGTCAAAATCCAATTGCAGATCAATATTTTTGCTTGTCCATTTTTCTTCGAGCAACAGTACCGCCGAGCGGACCTGTTCGGAGAGGTTGAAATTCGACACATCGGTAAGGATCGTTTGGTTTTCCACTTTGGTCAGGTTCAGAACGTTGCTCGCCATGGAAGAAAGCCGCACGGACTCCTCGCGAATGGCTCTGGCATATTGGACTCGTTGCTCCTCGGTAAGATCTCCCGCTTCCAAAAGATTGGCAAACCCCATGATCGAAACAATGGGCGTTCTAAATTCATGAGAAAAAGAATTGATAAAGTCATTCCGCAAAAGCTCGGTATTCCCCAATTCCTTTGCCATGGTGTTAAAACTTTCCGTAAATTCCCGTAC
>CAYPIV010000154.1:1512-2841 GCA_964410895.1 uncultured Ruminococcus sp.
TTCTTTTTCATACCCGTTTGACCGCCTTATACCCAAGCCCGCGGACAGACACGATCTCAAATTCTTTCCATCCCTCAAAGCGTTTTCGCAACCTGCCGATGTGTACGGTAACGGTCTCCCAACCGGTTTCGCTTTCCGTCCCCCATATTTCATCCATCAGTTGGATCCGAGTAAAGATTTTTCCGGGGTAGGAAAGGAGCTTGTAGAGAAGCAGGAACTCCTTTTGGGGAAGTTCTTGGATCTCCGTTCCTTTCGTCACCGTCAGAGAGTCATAATCGATCACAACTTCTCCGATCACGATCTTGCGTTCATTGGCGATCTTCGCGCGACGCAGCAGCGCCTTGATCCGGTATAAAAATTCTTCTTGGTTCACGGGCTTTGTCATCCCCTGTTTTTATCGACCGGCATCTGTTTGGCGGAGACCATTAAGATCGGAAGCGTATTGTCACATGCTCGCAAAGTTTTTGTGAATTCATATCCGTCCATCCTCGGCATCATAACATCCAACACCGCAAGATCGATGTGTTCTTTGTCCATCACATTGAGCGCTTCTTCCCCATCCTCGGCAACACTTACGGCATAACCGTTGCTTTTCAACACCGCCTCGAAATACATCCTCGTATTTTTATCGTCATCTGCCACAAGAATATGGAACACTTGTTTTTCACCTCATTTTTAGGATTGTACTCATTCTATTCCGATACCCTAAACTGAAAATAAACAAAAAACAGCTTGAAATGCTCCGAAAAAGCGAGGTCCCGTCAGGTTGAAAAACAGTTGGAACAAACCGGACCTCCCGCGTTACTCCCGCCGATCCGTCGGTTCCGAGATCGGAACGTATTCGACTTTCATAGACAGGTAAGAAAGACAATATTTTTGCTTGATCCGCAATGCCCGGTTACCGAAAGCGCTGATATCCACGGCTTCCCATAAAAACACCCATGCCACGATATCGATTACTTCCGTCCAAATGGGATTGTCGGCACGGTATTCCAAAGCAATTGCCAATGCCAGCGTAAGGATCCCCAAAACGGTCAGAAACAATGTTAAGATCCGGTTGCGACGGAGCTCCCGTTGATTGGCGGTATACTTTTCACGGTAGTATTCCGTAATGGCTTCTTTGTACAGTCGTTTTTCCCGATCGTCGATACAATTGCTGTGTATCTTTAACGTCAGCGGCTCTTTTGGGTGAATGGCGACCGTGCTGTGTTCGATAAATTCGGCGACTTCCGTACTGATGATCGGGGTACTCTTTTCGGAAAAGACCGACAAAAAGTTGCTGTCATCCTGAACGGTCATATTGACGATGACCCTGTTTTCCGCATCGCG
>CAYPIV010000155.1:0-2837 GCA_964410895.1 uncultured Ruminococcus sp.
TCCGCCGAAAAACGTAGCACCCGTATTCTCGGTGATCTCAAACGTTCCGCTTTCCAAATAGTTGTAAAATGCCTGAAACAGGATCGCGCTTCCGGCACCGCCGATCACTGCGCCGACACCGCCGAAAATACACAAATTTTGAAATTTTGCGGGGAGGTTCAAGCGATCCGCCCAACGGCGGAAATAAAGCAAACAAAAGAAGAAACCCAAACCGATCAAAATTTCATACATGCTCAATCCGAAAATGATATTTTTGGGATACATTGCCTCTCCTTTTCAAAAGAAATCAAACGTGCCGTTAATTCGCCGACACGGTCTGCGCGATCCGTTTGTACGTTTCTTCATCAAACGGACTTCCGAGACCGGAAATGGTCAAAAAGTCCTGCAAAGTAGCGTCTTCGGTCACTTCTTCCACCAATGCCCGATACTGTTCTGTCGCAGACGTGTAATCGAACTTTGCATCTCGGTAAAGATCCAATGCCATAATTCCGGAAACCGCGTAGCTGATATAATAAACGGGACTTTCGATCACAACGTATCTCCAATAGCTTTGCAGATCCACAAAATTGTCAAAAAATCCGTTTCCGTACGTTGCGGAAATACTTTGCATGATCTGATCCAATTCCGTTGTGGGATCGGTGATCTCATGCGTGTATACGTACTGTTCAAACTCGTCTACCATACAGCATACGATAATGCTGATCAGCGTAGAATACAACTGATTCCCCGCAACCGCTTTCCAGATCGTACCGTTCGGATTTTCATTTTCCATGAAAGCCAAAAACAGGAATTCATTTCCCTGAGACTGTAATTCGGCAAAATCCATTTGCAAAGAAGCACTTCCGTTTTGAACGAAAGCATAGTAATGCCCGAGCTCATGCGTCACGGTGAAGATCGATTGATATCCGGGACCGAAATAGCAGATCGGTGTTTCATATTGGTACAAATACCCTGTGAATGCACCTGCCCGTGCGGTATTGCTGTCGGTAAAGATCATGTTGCCGTTTTCGAACATGGATTTCATGGATGCACCGGAATCGGGAGACAGAGAAGAAAAATATCGCTCCAAGGCGGAAAGATCCAGATCTTCGTAAGCGCCTTCCAAGATCGTCTCCACCCGTTGATACTTGGCGTTGGACATCGTTTGGTACAACTGAACCAAATCATAATAGACCTGTTTGAACATCGGGATCAGATACTCCTTGACCAGAGCGCGCATCTCCTCGATTTTCTCCGGTTGATAGTCCCGCAGATAGATCTCCGAATAGGCGTATTCGATATAATTCTCATATCCGTTCAATTCGGCGATCCGATTGTTGTTTTCCACCATTTTCATGAACAGCTCACAGGTTTTGTCCGTAAATTCGCCGTCTCCCAAACTGCGGTATTCCACCAAGATCTCATCGTTAATCTTATCGCATTCCGCAAGTTCCGGGGAAACGGAAAGCATACTTTCGATCTCATCTTCCGTCCATCCCTCGAAAAATTCCGTCTTATACGGAGAATCGGACTGATAGATGTTCTGGCAGACCTCGATATACTCCGAAAATGCGTCCGTAGCCGCAGCGGTCGCAAACAGATACTCTTCCGAAAAGACCGTATCGGACAGGTCCGTGCAGTAGCGAACGTAAGAGATTCTGGACTGCGTTGTAATATAATCGTACAGTTCAAACAACGTATCCCATGCGGCTTCGATCGCCTCGGGATCGGTTCCCTGCAACGCCAACGACTCGCAAAGTTCCAACTGCTCTTGATATTGTTTGAACTCTTCCTCGGTCAAAGTATACGGATATTTTTCCAACAAGCTCTGCGCAGGAGTGTCGCTGCCGCCGTTTCCCGTAGATTCGGAAGATGCAGTACCCGAGCCCGTGCCTGCCGTGCTTTCCGTCGAATGGGAAGCATCCCCGGACGGAGTCGTACCGAACGGTGCGGTCGTTCCCAAAGTCGGCACTGTGGTTGCTTCCGTGGTACTGCTCTCTATCAATTTTACAATGGAAAGGCAGGAAGTCATGGAAAGCAAAAGCATGACCAAACTCAATGTTGCCGCAATCAAACGGACTGTTTTTTTCATAAAATACCTCCAAACGGATCCACAGGATCAAAAGATACCCATATCATAGCACATCTTTCTTCAAAAATCAACCCATTTCACGCAAAATTGACATTTCCGACTGCTGCCGTTCACCCAAACGGAAAGCAAAGGCAAAGTCGAAAAAGTCTCCGGAACAGGATCATTCGCCATATGCCCCGCCGACCGCCGTGTGGCTTTCAAAATTCGGTAGGATCCCCCGCCGTTTGCCTACGAAAATCCGAAATTGCACGGTCGGCGTAAGAGCGATCGTTTCGATCCGACGTCTCCCGCACCGAATGTTCCAAAAAACGACCGTTTCCGTAAAACGGTAAAAGGACCGCACCGCCTTGAAAAGACGTATGCGGTCCTTAAGTCATTCGTGTTCAGCGGATCTGTACAAATCCCAATTTTTTTTGCACTTTCGACAAGGTCCTTCTCGCATAGTAAGAAGCTTCCTCTGCTCCTTTTTTCATTTGTGCTTCCAAAGCGGCTTTATCGGAAAGAAACGCATAGAATTTTTCCTGTACCGATGCCAACGCGTCCGCCGTGACTTCTCCCACTGCCGTTTTCAACTCACCGTAACCGTACCCCGAAAATTCCCGCTCGATCTCCTCCATTTGTTTTCCCGTAAAGCAAGCATAGATCGCCATCAAATTGGAGACACCCGGTTTGGCTTGCGGATCATAGCGTACCTCCGCATCGGAATCGGTGACCGCACGCTTAAACTTTCTGATAATTGTGTCCCGATCGTCCAAAATATATACCA
>CAYPIV010000156.1:0-2773 GCA_964410895.1 uncultured Ruminococcus sp.
TCCGTCGGGACCGATTCTTTGGCAACGGTTGCGGAAAATGCGGCAAGAGAGCGTTCCCTCGGAATTTTGATCTATCGCTTTTCCGATTCCGACGAAACGGAAACAAGTTTGACGGAATACGGGAATGCGGTCCCGATCCCGCCGGATAAATTGCAGGAATTTTACGAGCGCACATCGGAGAACGGGGAACTTTCCGTCTTTCGGATCGCGTTCGGCGGATATGAAGTGTCGGAAAAGAATTTCCCGGAAAACCTCTTTTCCGATTTGGACCGAACGGATAGTTCCGTACAACCGCGCAGCATTCATTTTCTCGGTACACAGATCGTAACGGATGCCTCCGGCGGGGTATATATGCTGGTCGTCAGTGCAAGTTCCCAACCGTTGGAAAGCACTGTTCATACGTTAAGCATGCAGTATCGGTGGATCCTCGGCATCGTTGTTTTGCTGACCGTCATCATGGTCATATTGTTGGACCGCCGCATTTCCAAGCCGCTGATCCGCATGACGGCGGCGGCAAAAGAGTTGGCAAAAGGAAATTACAATACGGACTTTACCGGATCGGGCGGCTTTCGGGAAACCGGGGAGCTTGCGGAAAGTTTGAACTATGCCGCATCGGAACTTTCCAAAGCCGATCGGCTTCAAAAGGAATTTATCGCCAATATTTCCCACGATCTTCGAACCCCGCTGACCATGATTAAGGGATACGGCGAGGTGATCCGCGATCTTCCCGATGAGAACACTCCCGAGAATATACAGGTGATCATCGACGAGGCAACGCGACTTTCCGAATTGGTGAACGATCTGCTGGATCTGACCAAATTGCAGTCCGGCGGAATCGTTCCGCGCTGTTCCGAATTCGATCTGTCCGAGGCGGTCTCGGAGGTCATGCAACGCTATGAGGCATTTACGAAGCATCAGGGCTATACGGTTTCCTTGGTGTGCGGTGCGTCCGCCGCGGTTTTTGCGGATCGCGGAATGATCTTGCAGGTCGTATACAATCTGATCAACAATGCGATCAACTATTCCGGTGAGGACAAGACCGTTACGGTCTGCGTGGAATCGGACGGTTCGCAGGTTCGGGTCTCCGTATCGGATACGGGCGAGGGGATCCCGCAGGAAGAAGTTTCACAGATCTGGGAACGGTACTATAAAGTGGACAAGGTCCACAAACGCGCTTTGGTTGGCACGGGGCTCGGTCTTTCCATTGTCAGACAGATTTTGGATGCGCACGGAGCGGCTTACGGTGTGCAAAGTACCCCGGGCAAAGGATTGACTTTTTGGTTTGCACTGGCGCGGACGGATACAAATACAACGGAGGAATGACATTGGATTCGAATCGATTACATTTTTGGAGATGTCCCCATTGCGGTCAGTCGCTTGTGCGGACGGAAGATCAGAAAAGCTGCTACTGTTTGGGAAGCCGAAAACATTGCTTTGATTTTGCGAAAAGCGGATATTTGAATCTTCGTGCGACCGGTATGGGAACGGGAGATCGAAAAGAAGCGATGCGTGCCCGCAAAAATTTTTTGGATGCGGGATATTATCGACCGCTTGCGGAACGGTTGTGCGCAATGTTGCGGGAATATCGGGTACAGACCGTTTTGGATGCCGGATGCGGAGAAGGGTACTATACCAACCGGATGGCGCAGTCTTTGCATGTTTACGGTGTGGATCTGTCGAAGGACGGGATCGATATGGCTGCCAAAGAAGCCAAACGGCTTTCTTTGCCTGCGGAATATGCGGTTGCGAGTTTGTTTGATCTTCCGATCGCGGACGCTTCGTTTGATGCGGTTGTGAATTTGTTTGCACCCTGTGCGGAAGCGGAATTTTCGCGTGTGCTGAAGCAAAACGGAATTTTACTGGTGGTCGGTGCGGGAGAGCGGCATTTGTTCGGGCTGAAGCAGATTTTATACGCGCATCCGTATTTGAATGCGGGACGTGAGGATCTGCCGAAAGAAATGCAATTGCTCCATCGGGAAACATTGAATACTTCCGTTATCGTTGATGGGGCGGATCACATTGAGGCACTGTTTTCCATGACACCGTACTATTGGAGAACGTCGCCCGAGGATCATGCCAAGCTGAACGGGTTGACTTCGCTGACTACCGAGCTTTCTTTTGACATTTTTCTCTTTCGGAAAGGATAACGCACCATGAAAATTTCGGTTCTGATTCCCATGTACAATGAAAATCGGATCATTGCACAAACAGCCGCAACGCTTTCGGAGTATCTGTCTGCTCATTTTTCGGACTACGAGATCCTATTTTGCGATGACGGCAGTACCGACGGATGCGGGGATACGGTCCGCGCATTGGAACTGCCGAACGTTCGGGTGATCGGTTATGAAAAAAATCGCGGCAAAGGGTATGCGGTGCGGCATGCGATGTTGCATGCCGACGGAGATGTTCGGATGTTTACCGATGCGGATCTGGCATACGGGACCGAGGTGATCTCCCGCGTCTTTTCGGAATTTCAAAGGCAGGACGGAACGCAAGTTTGTATCGGTTCCAGAAATTTAAACAAGGACGGGTATGAAGGGTATACCATGCTGCGCCGTGTGATGTCAAAAGTGTATATTCGGCTGTTGTGCGTTGCAGGCGGATTCCGTCTTTCCGATTCCCAATGCGGTTGCAAGGCTTTTTCCGCGGAAGCGGCAGAGAAGATCTTTCCGAAATGCGAAGTGGACGGTTTTGCGTTCGATTTCGAAGCGATCCTGTGGGCGGTAAAAATGGATCTGCAAATTCGGGAGATCCCGGTGCGTGTGATCCGACA
>CAYPIV010000157.1:0-2748 GCA_964410895.1 uncultured Ruminococcus sp.
TAATATTTTTGCTGAAAACTATCAAAAATTTGTCTTGGAGTATCGATCATGACGAGTCAAAAGGAATATTTTGTGGAAAAGGATGTTTCCGGGAAAATACTGTATTTTATCCAACCGGTGTCGAAACACAGCGTTTCGGCAGCCGCGCACATTCACGATGCGGTGGAAGTGATCTATGTTTTGGAAGGCAGTTACACCGTTCTTTTGGACGATGAGAGCTATTTGATCGGCAAAGGCGATATGGCTCTTTTTTGTTCCGGTGCCATCCATCACATTACCAGCCGAGAGGAGGAAGTCAATTCCTATTTTGTCATCAAAATGGATCTGTCCCTGTTTTGGGAACTGATCGGAGAAGAACAACGGGCACGTTACGGAATGCGGTTTGCCTTGAATCGAAAAGAGCACAAATGTTTTTGGACTCGGCAGGAGTTGCAGAACTCCCCGATCCTCTCCCCGCTGGAACGAATGTTGAAAGAATACGCCGCCCCGCATTATGCAACAGAGATCGCCATGCGGTTATACGCGATCGAGATCTTGGTCTCTATCCTGCAAGAAGGCGGCGAGCAGGAAGAATTGCCGGGGGATGCCTCCGCGCGTCTCATTTACGAAGCCGTTTTGTATATTCGAAAGCATTATGCCGAGGACATCGACGAACAGACCCTTTCCAAACAGCTGGGCATGAGTTACAGCTACTTTTCCCGCACGTTTCGAAGAGTGATGGGAAAAAGCTTTCGGCAATATTTGAATGAAATTCGGATCAACCGCGCAGAGCGAAAACTGCTCACAACGTCCAAAACCGTCAGTGAGATCGCAACCGAGTGCGGATATAACAATCTGTCCTATTTTATCAGCTTATATCGGCGTGCAAAAGGTGAAACTCCGCGAAAAACGCTTTCCAAACGTACCCTCGGTTCATGATCTCCCCCGAAAAAAATGCGGTCGCGGTCCGCATCCAAAAGAACGGTCTGCCCGGCGATTCCTGTGAGAATCGCCGGGCAGACCGTTCTTTATCGTACTATATTAAATTGATTCAAACCGGCGAAACGGTCTTTTCCGAGGACGGGATCGGGACTTCCGGCAATTTTGTTTTTTTGCGGTAGATGCAAACAATGCAAACGTAGTGTACGGCAGAAGTTAAAAACCACGAGATCGGGTAGGACGCATACAACACTTCCAACGCATACGCAAAATCCGGCAAAGCGTTGCAATAAGCAAACACGGTAGCGATCCAAACGATCCGGAACAAACAGGAACCGACCAAGGACACCATGGTAGGCAGAATGGATTTCCCCATGCCTCGAACGGAAGAAGAACCGACTTCCATCAGACCGCAAAGAAAATACGGAACACAGATCCACGGCAAACGGCGCATGCCGGCGGAGATCACCGCGGGGTTATCGGTCACATACAGGGAAAGCAACTGCGGTCCCAGCAAGGTAACGATCACCCCCATGACCGCTCCGACCGCGATCACGGCACCGGAACAGATCAAAATGCTTTTTTTGACGCGGTCGTACTTTTTCGCCCCCACGTTTTGACCGACAAAGGTCATAGCGGCATTGGAGACCGCATTCTGTGCGGTGTAAACGTACCCCTCCAAATTCGAAGCAGCGGTGTTCCCCGCCACGATCGTTTTTCCGAACAAATTGACGGAAGATTGGATCAAAACATTGGAGATGGAAAAAAGCATGCTGGAAATCCCCGCCGGAACGCCGACGAACAAGATGCGGGAAAGGCAACTTCTGTCATATTTTTTGAAGATCTCCTTCGGATGCAAACGGCAGATCCCCTCCGTTCGCAACATATGCAAAACGATCAAAACGCAGGCAACGGAATCGGAAATTGCCGTAGCGACGCCGACTCCCATGGCGCCCCAATGAAACACGATCACAAAGATCATATTGAGAATGATGTTCAAGATCCCCGCAGAAGTCAAAAAGATCAACGGACGGACCGTATCTCCGTTGGAACGGTACATCGCGGCGCAAAAATTATAAACGATCATCACGGGAACGCCCGCAAAATACGCACGCATGTACAAAACCGCCTGCCGCAACACCTCTTCGGCATCCGCGCCGTCTCCGCCGGTCCCCATCATCGTCAGCAACGGCTCGGTAGCGATCATCCCGATCACCCCCGCAACGATGCCGCAACAAACGGAGATCAGGAATGCGGTATGTACGGTCTTTTCGGCAGTCTCCGCCTGCCCCGCACCGATATCGTGCGCCAAACAAACGCCTGCCCCCATGGATAGCCCCATGAACAAATTGATCAGCAGATTGATCAGTGCCGTGCAGGATCCCACCGCCGCCAAGGCACTCTCACATTCCTCGGGGGTACTTCCGCCCCATCTGCCGACGACGATCGTATCCGCGGTATGGAACAGCAAATTCAAAATTCCCGTCAGGATCAACGGGATCACAAAAGCGATCACTTTCGGCAAGATCGCCCCCTGTGTCAGGTCCGATTCTATTTTTTTCGTTTTACAACTCATAGGGTCCTCCATGGTATATCATAACAATCAAACCTCATTATATACCCTTTTCCGAAAAAGTCAAGCAATTTCCGAAAAAAAGAAAAGAAAAGAAAGATTTGATTTTTGAAAACGGCGTCGCTAAAAGCATGTGTTTCCGAACGAAATATCGATCCGTTTTCGTGAGCCGCCGCACTTCCCGTTCGCTTTTTTTGGAAAAATCTATTGACAAAATCCTTTCTTTTTGCTATAATCGTTCTGTACAATACTATTTT
>CAYPIV010000158.1:0-2713 GCA_964410895.1 uncultured Ruminococcus sp.
CTGTCCGACGGTGTAATGGATCATGCCGCGATGCGTTCCGAGGACCTTGCCGTTTCGATCCAGAAATTGACCGCACGGATACGGTCCTCCGAGATACCGTTCCAGAAAATCCGCATATGCACCGTCCGGAATGAAACAAATATCTTGGCTGTCTTTCCGTTGGGCATTGCAAAAGCCGTTTTGTTCCGCCAGCGCGCGGATCTGCGATTTTTGCAACTTCCCGAGCGGAAACAAAGTGTGTGCCAGCTGCTCCTGCGTCAGGGACCAAAGCACATAGGTCTGATCCTTTGAGGGATCCGCCGCCAACGAAAGCAAATATCTCCCGGAAGCGGGATCTTGCTCGATATTGGCATAATGTCCGGTTGCCAACGCGGTACATCCGAGACACTTCGCTTTTTCCATCAAAACGCCGAATTTCATGGTTCGGTTGCATTGTACACAGGGATTCGGGGTTTCTCCGCGGAGATAGGATTCCGCAAAGTAGTTCATGACATTTGTATGAAATTCTTTGGAGACATCCGCAAGAGTAAAGGGAATTCCGAGCAGTTCGGCAATTCGCTCCGCGTCGGCGGTATCCGCTTCCGCAGAAACGCCCTCGGAAAGCAGGGCAAGCTCATCTTTTCCGAACAGTTGCATCATGATCCCGTGGCAATCGTACCCCTTTTGTTGCAGGATCCATGCGGCAACGCTGCTGTCCACGCCTCCGCTCATTGCCACGGCAACCGATCTTTGCGTGGATGTCATAGCGGATCCTCCCAAGAAAACGTGGTTGGTTCTCCCTCGGTCTTTAAGCCTTCGAACGCTCCCTGACGCAGGATCTCGTACACGGCAACGGCAACGGTGTTGGAGAGATTCAGGGAACGGAGCCCGTTTCGCATAGGCAGACGGACGCAATGGTTCGGATGCTGTCGAAGCAGCTCTTCGGGTAGTCCTTTGGTCTCCTTTCCGAACATAATGAATACGTTGTCCGGATAACGAACGTCGGAATACAAATGTTTGCCTTTGGTTGTAAAATAGTATATTTCCGCATTGGGGTGCCGACGGTAAAAATCATCCAGACCGTCGTAATACGTAATGTCCAAATGGTGCCAATAATCCAACCCGGCGCGTTTCAGCTTTTTGTCGTCAATGGCAAATCCCAAGGGACGGATCAAATGCAAAGAGGCGCCCGTGGCGGCGCAGGTACGGGCGATATTTCCCGTGTTTTGGGGAATTTCCGGTTCGTGAAGAATAATGTTGATTTTACTCATGGCTTCGAATTGTTTGCCTTTCCTGATCTTTCAATGCTGTGTACATCATAGCATATTTTTCGAAAAAAGGCAAGTAAAAAAATCGTTTTCGGATAAAATTTACAATATCATCATACAATTTTCGATCTTGATGCGGTATAATGATAAGAGTTATGAAAAAATCGAAAATCGAATGCACATAAGAAAGGGTTGCCAATGTCACTGTTTACAAAAATGTTCGGGACGTACAGTCAACGTCAAATCAAAAAATTGCAGGGAATTGCGGATCGGATCGATGCATTGGAGGAGACCTACCGTGCAATGAGCGATGCGGAACTGCGCGCCATGACACCGCAATTCAAACAGCGGTTGGCTGCCGGGGAGAGCACGGACGATCTTTTGACGGATGCATTTGCGGCTGTGCGCGAAGCCGCCGATCGTGTTTTGGGAAAACGTCCGTTTCGCGTTCAAATCTTGGGCGGGATCGTTTTGCATCAGGGACGCATTGCGGAAATGAAGACCGGAGAAGGAAAAACGCTTGTGGCAACGCTCCCGGCTTATTTGAATGCCTTGACGGGAAACGGTGTCCATATCGTTACGGTCAATGAATATTTGGCACGTGTCGGAGCCGAGGAAATGGGGCGCGTATATGAGTTTTTGGGGTTGACGACCGGTTTGATCGTCAGCGGTCAAACACCGGAACAAAAGCAAGCGGCATACCGTGCGGATATTACTTACGGAACCAATAACGAGTTCGGATTTGACTATTTGCGGGATAACATGGTGATCTATCGGTCGCAGATGGTACAACGGGGACACGCTTTTGCGATCGTGGACGAGGTAGACTCTATTTTGATCGATGAAGCGCGTACTCCTCTGATCATTTCCGGTGCGGGATCCACGGCAACCGATCTTTACCAAAAAGCGGAAGATCTGGTTCGTACCATGCGAAAATTTGTGATCAAAGAGATGGACAGCAAAGAAAACTACGATCACATCGAAGCGGATTACATTGTGGATGAAAAAGCAAACAATGCCGTTTTGACGCCGAAAGGAGCCAAAAAAGCCGAGGCGTTTTTCGGATTGGAGAATTTTACGGATGCGGAAAACGCACAGATCGCACACCATGTCAATCAGGCAATTCGGGCGCACGGTTGTATGCAACGGGATGTGGATTATGTGGTGAACGAAAACGGGGTCATGATCGTAGATAGTTTCACGGGTCGGTTGATGCCCGGAAGGAGATATTCCGACGGGTTGCATCAGGCAATTGAAGCCAAAGAAGGGGTCCAGGTCCAAAAAGAGAATAAGACGCTGGCTACCATCACGTTTCAAAACTATTTTCGCATGTACCGCAAACTTTCCGGTATGACCGGTACCGCTTTGACCGAAGAGGACGAATTCCGTGAAATTTACGCGCTGGACGTTGTGGAGATCCCGACGAACCGCCCGATGATCCGCAAGGACCATTCGGACGCGGTGTA
>CAYPIV010000159.1:0-2634 GCA_964410895.1 uncultured Ruminococcus sp.
CCGAGTGCATGACCGAGACCCGCTTGCCGTACCGAGCGCAAAAGATCGATACGGTTTGCGGCGTTAACGCAATTTCGGGAAGCAACAAGATCACCCCGCGCCCCGCCTCCAACAAACGGTCCATCAACACGGTCATAACGGAAGTTTTTCCGCTCCCCGTTACCCCGTACAATAACGCGGCTTTCGGCTCTCCCGAAAAAGCCAACGCAGTCAATTGCTCCGCCGCATCCCGTTGTTCTTCATTTAAAGTTAAAGGGGTTTGACCGACAAACGGAATGTCGGAATACGGGTTGCGGTCCAAACGCACCTCTTCGGAAAACAGGATCCCCTTTTCCTCCAATGTGCGGATCGGGGAATCGCCCACGTTCGCAAGCTCTTTGATCTGCTCCGCACGCATGGGGCATCCTTCCTCTAAAAGGACTTGCAATACCGCCGCTTGCTTGGAAGAAGTCAATTTTCCGTAAGGGTCGCACTCGGCTCCCGAAAGTAAATTGCGAACGGTTTCTTCGGGAACGGCAAAATACCACCTTCGTTCCGTCAACCCCTTGGATGCATCTTGAAAAAGCACCTTACGTTCCAACGAACCGCAAGCCACCAAGCGGCGCAACCGATTCTCCACTCCGGAACCGTGTTCTTTGTATAACTGCCGGAAAGTACGTTCCCCCGCAGACGCGATCTCACGGTAGATAAACAAATCCGACGAATGGACATCGTCGGAATCATTCGGAATATGCGAAGTAGCGGAATACACCGTAACCAAGCGAGAGAGTGCGGATGCCGGCATCATGGATCGGATTGCATCCCCGATGGTACACAGCAACCGTTGCTTCATGAATTCACACAATCCCATCATACCGCTGTCCAACGCCATATGCTCGGGCGAAACGAGTTCGATCGACTTCGGTGCTTGGTGATTCTGAATCTCATGCAGTTCCCAAACAACGCCGAGCCGCCGGTGGTTGGACGGCCCGAAAGGAACGGTTACAAATGTCCCCGGAAATACCTCTTCCTCCAATGCCACCGGAATGCGATATTCGTACAGAGAATCCAAATGATACGGATTCTCCAACAGGTACACTCCCGCAAACAGAGCAGACATTTTTATTCGACGTCTGCGGATTCGAAATCCGCACCCTCTGCTTGTTGCTCTCCGATCGTTTCGAAATGCAAGCCGTCCGATTCTTCCGTGCCGGCAGATTTTTTCCGAACGATCTCGAATTCTCCGTCATACAGTCTGGCAATGGCAACTTTGACCGCTTTTTCATCCCGCAGTTCACGGTCGATCATGGCGTTCAAGGGACGGTCGGTCTCTTTGTTGCCGGTCAGATTTTTTTCTGCCGCATCATGTTGGCTGACATATTCATCGGTAATGATACGAGCACATTTTGCGGTTGCAAGCGCCAACTCGTAACGATTGTATTTTCCGCGGGTCAAATCATCAATAGTAGGGTAAAGCATTCTCTATTCTCCTTAAAGTTATTACAAAATAGCACGGATCGGATTCGGTTTTGCTCGGGTGAAAAGAAAATCCGTCAATCGGTCCCTGTTTCAAAATAGTTCCGAACGGCATCGGGATGGCGTCGGACCGCCATGGTCTCCGCACGTACGACCGTTCGAATGTCCTCGGCGCAGGAAAGTGCGCCGTTCGGTTGATTGTAAACGATGTAATCGTATTGGGAAAGCAGCGGCACCTCTTCCTTGGTACGTGCCAAGCGCTTTTGGATAACTTCCTCCGTCTCGGTTCCCCGACCGCGCAAACGCGCCTCCTGCTCCGCAAAACTCGGGGACAGGATCATGATCAAGACCGCATCCGGGAACAACTGTTTCACGTGAATGGCGCCCTCAACTTCCAATTCCAAAATGACGTTTTTTCCGGCTTCCACCGCTTGCATCGCCTGACGGACGGGTGTACCGTAATAATTTTCACAGTAACGGGTATACTCCATCATCTCGCCCTTTTGGATCAGGGCTTCAAACTCGGATTTTTGAATGAAATAATAATTTTTTCCGTCAACTTCTCCGGGACGCGGCGCACGTGTGGTTGCGGACACGGAATAGACATAGTCCTCCGAGGTCAACAATTCCCGTATTACCGTTCCCTTTCCCGTTCCGGCAGGACCGGAAATAACAACAAACAATCCTTTTTTCATGTGCGTTCCAAGCCCTTTCTTTTGCTCATTCTCCTTCGGAAACATCTTCGTCATCCGGATCTTCCTCATCATCACTGCAATCCAGACGGTTGGCGATTGTTTCCGTTTGAATCGCAGACAAGATCACATGTTCGGAATCCGTCAGGATCACCGCCCGCGTTCTCCGTCCGCATGTCACATCGATCGCACGTCCGTCATCCTTGGAATCTTGAATCAATCGCTTGATCGGCGCCGAATCGGGATTTGCAATGGCAACGACGCGGTCTGCCGCAACCATATTTCCAAAACCTACATTGATAAACTTCATGTTTTCCTCTTTTTTGCTATGATCAAAAATTTTACCCGAACGCAAATGCCGTCATTCCAAATTTTGGATCTGCTCTCGGATCTTTTCCAATTCACATTTCACATCCACTACCAAATGTGCGATCTTTGCGTCATTGCACTTCGACCCCACCGTGTTGATCTCCCGATTCAATTCTTG
>CAYPIV010000160.1:0-2615 GCA_964410895.1 uncultured Ruminococcus sp.
GGAAATTTGGTACCGTAAATGGTATTGTTGAAACAAATGTGGAGGTAAGCGGCATCCGGACGGATCATATCCTTTGTTACCGTTGGGATGTGATCAAAGTTGTCCTCTTTGGAAGTTGCAATGCATTTGACGTCGTAACCGAGCTTTTGCGCTTCTTTGAATGCCTTTCCGGAAAATTGCCCGGAAACGACATAGTCCGCTTTTCCCGTCCTGCGGATCAAGTTCAGGGGAACTGCCGCAAATTGGGTGGAAGCACCGCCCTGCAGAAACAGCACTTTGTAGTGATCGGGAACGTTCATCAGTTGGCGCAAAGCGGTTTCGGCTCCTTGAATGATGGCTTCATAGTCGGGAGAACGGTGGGACATTTCCATCACGGACATGCCGGAAGTTCCGTAGCAAACAAGTTCGGAAGCTGCTTTTTCCAATACGGGAAGCGGGAGCATGGAAGGTCCTGCGGAAAAATTGTACACTCGGTTCATGGTGATCTCCTCCGGTTTCATATTTTTTTGATTGCTTGCACTTTCATTAACTAAAGTAAAAGATTACCCCTATTATATTCATTTTGCAAGTTCCTGTCAAGTGCTTTTTCAAAAAAATATAAAAAACCTTTCTTTTTTTTGATTTAACGTCAAAAAATGAATTTTTTTGCTTTTTCTACATTCAAAAATATCTTGGATGAAAATGCGGGTGCAGGAACATGTACTTTTTCCACATCCTGTGTGAAACCTGTGGAAAACCCTGTGGAAACTGTGGAAAACCACGCGATCCCCGAAAAACGGTCATCAAATGCGGTACGGGATCGGCGGTTTGTTCGGAAAGTGAAAGGCATTGCGGTATGTTTCGGTCGAAACTGACGCAAAAACAGACGGTACGCCGTTTCAACGAAACGGCGTACCGTCCAAAAAGGATTATGGATGCGAAACAAACGGTTTTCCCCGAAAGGAAAAGACGTTGCAACTTACTTCAACGCATTCACGAATTTCAGTATGCAAAGGACAATGCCGACGACGCAGTACACGTCTACCAAACCGCCAAGAATTCCGAAGATCCATCCGACGATCGGAATGACCGACAAAATACCGATCAAAATCGAGAATACAACGCATACCAATGCAAAGACGATCAGCTGACCGATAAACGAGCCGAGATCTTTCGGCTTGATCTTGAACGGCGTGGGCCAAAGTGCTTTCAAAATTTCCATTAGGGTAACCTCCGTAAAGAATTAAATCAAAAGATTCGGTTTATTATAACACGGTCTTTCCGAGAATGCAACCCAAAATACAAAAAATGTTCTGCGAAACCACGGAAAAATCGTTCGCGATGAGGAAAGCGTGCAGACGGTGAGCGCCGATGCCAAACGAGCGGATGCTACCGATCTTTTTTGCCATGATTTTGGATCGTTGCCGGGATCGTTTTTTGTCGTTTCCGATCAAGATGGTTTTTACCGAAAAAGTTCGGGATCTGCCGTGTTGTACCGACAACGGATCCCCGATACGAAAAATCGATCGCCGAAAAAATAACTTGCAAACCGATCCGGAATGTGATATGATGATCTTGAGAAATACTCCGAAGAAAAGAAAAGGAGAAACAGCGAAAATGGAATATCGTACGGAACATGACTCCATGGGAGAGGTCACGGTCGAGGCGGGATGTTATTGGGGCGCGCAAACCGAGCGGAGCCGCAATTGCTTTCACATCGGCGTCGGAGCGGAGCCTATGCCGCGAGAGATCCTGCAAGCCCTTTTTCAGATCAAAAAAGCAGCGGCTCTTGCCAATGCGCGGCTGATTCCCGATCGGATCACGGAAGAAAAAAAGAATGCTATTTGTGCCGTTTGCGATGAGTTACTGTCCGGTGCAATGGATGATCAATTTCCGCTTACCGTTTGGCAGACCGGTTCCGGTACGCAAACCAATATGAATGTTAACGAAGTGATTGCAAATCGCGCCAATGAGCGGCTCGGAAAACAATTGCTGCATCCCAATGACGACGTCAATTGTTCGCAATCTTCAAACGATGTATTTCCCTCGGCAATGCATATTGCCGCAAAGATCGCTTTGACGGAGCGCGTATTGCCGTGCTTGGATGCTTTGATCGCCGCGCTTTCGGAACATGAGCAGAATGCAGTCGGTATTTACAAATGCGGGAGAACGCATTTGCAGGATGCCGTTCCCATGACCTTTTCTCAGGAGGTCTCCGGTTGGCGCAGCTCTTTGGAGCAAGATCGCCGGCAGCTGGCAGATGCGGCGGAAACCGTTGCTTCGCTGGCGCTTGGAGGGACTGCGGTCGGTACCGGTTTGAATGCTCCGCAACAGTTTGACCGACTTTCCGCCGCAATCGTGTCGGAATTGACGCAACTTCCGTTCCACACCGCGGAAAACAAATTTCATGCGCTTTCCTCCAAGGGAGAATTGGTATTTGTTCACGGTGCCCTAAAGGCTCTTTCAGCCGATCTTTTGAAAATCGCCAATGATGTTCGGTGGCTTGCTTCCGGTCCCCGTTTAGGCCTCGGAGAACTGTTTCTTCCCGCAAACGAACCCGGTTCTTCCATTATGCCGGGAAAGGTCAATCCCACGCAATGCGAGGCGCTCTCCATGGTTGCCGTTCAGGTCATGGG
>CAYPIV010000161.1:0-2572 GCA_964410895.1 uncultured Ruminococcus sp.
TGATCCAAGTCCCGATGTTCCACTGTTTCGGAATGGTTTTGGCAATGACGGCTTCCATGACGCACGGCGTGACCCTGTTGCCGTTGCCGTATTTTTCGCCGAAACCTGCGCTGGCATGCATTCACAATGAGCGTATTACGGCTTTCCACGGCGTTCCGACCATGTTTATCGCTCTTTTGGAACATCCCGATTTCGAAAAAACGAGCTTTGAATATATGCGGACCGGTATCATGGCGGGCAGTCCTTGTCCGATCTCCGTGATGCAAGATGTGGTGAACAAAATGAACATGAAAGAAATTACCATTGTGTACGGTCAAACGGAAGCGTCTCCGGGATGTACCATGAGTTCTACGGACGATCCGATCGAGGTTCGTGTCGGAACGGTCGGCAGACCTTTGCCGGAGATCGAGTGTAAGATCGTGGATCCGGAAACCGGGGAGGACTGCCCGGATGAAGTGACCGGTGAATTTGTTGCACGCGGGTACAATTTGATGAAAGGATATTATAAAATGCCGAAAGCGACCGCATCCGCCATTGATGCGAACGGTTGGCTCCACACCGGAGATCTGGCATGCCGTACCAAAGAGGGAAACTACCGAATTACCGGACGGTTAAAGGATATGATCATTCGCGGGGGAGAAAATATCTATCCGAAAGAGATCGAGGAATTTATTTATACCCATCCGAAAGTGAGTGACGTACAGGTGATCGGCGTTCCGGACGAGCAGTACGGTGAAGAGATCATGGCATGCATCATTCTCAAAGAGGGACAGGAAATGACTGCCGAAGAGATGAAAAAATATGTCGGCGATCATATGGCACGACATAAGGTTCCCAAGTACATTGACTTTGTGGATGCATTTCCGATGAATGTTGCCGGAAAAATCTTAAAATACAAGATGCGCGAAGATGCGATCGAAAAGCTCGGACTTCAAAAAGCAAGTAAGGTGGTAACGGCATAATGCAGGTGGGCAAACGAAAGATCATAGATGCGCATTGCCACATCTATCCGGATAAAATCGCCGCCAAAGCGGTTGCCGGGACCGATCGCTTTTACGGCGGGCAATCGGATTGTCTCGGAACGGTGGCGGATCTGTTGGCAGAAGGCGAAACCGCGGGTGTGGGTCATTTTATCGTGCAATCGGTTGCAACAACACCGAAACAGGTTACGGGGATCAATGAATTCATTGCCCGCTCCGTGGCGGAAAGCAACGGAAAAATGACGGGACTCGGTACGGTGCACCCGGAAAGTGCCGATTGGAAGGAGGATCTGCAAAGGATCCGATCCCTCGGCTTGAAAGGGATCAAGATCCATCCGGATATTCAGGGATTCCCGATCGATGATCCGAATTTTTACAAGATCTATGAGCGTTGTGAGGAAAACGGGCTGATCGTTTTGATGCATACGGGGGATCACCGGTATGATTATTCCAATCCCAATCGTTTGATCCCGATGTTGAAAACGTTTCCCGGATTGACTGTGATCGGGGCTCATCTCGGCGGTTGGTCCATTTGGGAAAGCGCCTCGGAGCAGTTGGCGGAAATGCCGAATCTCTATGTGGATACGTCCTCCACACTTCCTTGGGTTTCTCCTGCAGTCTGTACACAGATCATTCGCCGATACGGCGTGCACCGTGTTCTGTTTGGGACCGATTATCCGATGTGGTCACCGAAAGAGGAGCGGAAGCGCTTTTCGCAAATGGATCTGACGGAAGAAGAGCAGGATCGGATCCTGTATCAAAATGCCAAAATGCTTTTTTCGATCGCATTTTGAGACGCTTTCGGAAAATCCTTGGAAAACGTCTTGCATTTTTTGAAGATCTGTGTTACAATGGGGGCAAGGAAACTGCCTGTTGAAGCGGTTTCGAGACAAAGGAGAAAAATATGATTCGTGTATTGATTTGGAACGAGTTTGTTCATGAGCAAACCGATGAGCATGTAAAAGAGGTATACCCGAACGGAATTCATCAAGCAATTGCGGATTTTTTGGGAAAAGACGAAGAGATCACGGTCCGTACCGCTACGTTGCAGGATGAAAATTGCGGCATTACCGACGCCGTTTTGGCAGAGACCGATGTTTTGATCTGGTGGGGACATATGAAACATCAGGACGTTCCGGATGAGATCGCGTTTAAAGTACGGGACGCGGTTCTTTCCGGTATGGGCGCGATCTTTTTGCATTCCGCGCACCATTCCAAACCGTTTCGCTACTTGTTGGGAACTTCCTGCAATTTGACTTGGAGAGAGACGGGGGATTCCGAAGTCCTTTGGGTCATTGAGCCCTCTCATCCCATTACCGCCGATATCGATCGCTATTTTCGGCTTCCCGCCGAGGAGACCTACGGTGAGCCGTTTGTGATTCCGACACCGGACAAGCTTCTTTTGATCGGAAACTATTCCGGCGGAGAGGTGTTCCGTTCCGGATGTCTGTATGAAAGAGGAAACGGTAAGATCTTTTATTTCCAACCCGGACATGAAACGTTTCCCACGTTCTACGATCCCAATGTGCAATCGATCATTCGAAACGCCGTGCATTTTGTCAACCCGACGTACCGAAAGGTGACCGACTGCC
>CAYPIV010000162.1:0-2549 GCA_964410895.1 uncultured Ruminococcus sp.
ATACGGCAGTACAATTGATGCAGACCTTTACGTGGAGTTTCCAAATTGCGGAATCCGCCGATCAGTCGATCTTAGCTTCCATCGCTACTCCCTTTGCGTACTTATTGGTTCCGATCGTCGGCGTACTTTCTTGGCAACTTGCGGCAGCAGCAGTGACCGGATTCATCGCCAAAGAAAATGTCGTCGGCACTTTAGCTGTCTGCTTCGTAGGATTGGAAAATTTGATTGATGTGGAAGAATTGGAAATGTTGGAAGGTGCGGGAGCTGAAGTTGCCGGGATCTTGGCAATTACCAAAGTTGCCGCGCTCGCATATCTCATGTTCAACCTGTATACTCCGCCCTGCTTTGCGGCGATCGGTGCTATGAACTCCGAAATGAAGAGTGCAAAATGGCTTTGGGGTGCGATCGGATTCCAGCTTGCGATCGGATATACCGTCGGATACCTCATTTACACGGTCGGCACGCTCATCGTTGCTCCCGCTTCCTTAAATATCGGCGCGGCGATCGGCGGTCTGGCGGCAGTCCTTGCCATGGCGGGGGTTGTTGTAGGGCTGATCATTCACTCCAACCGCCAACTCAAAGCGGAATACGCTTTGAGTGCTTCCGATGGGAAAGGAAACTGACCTATGGCAGTCAATATCATCGTCACAGTGATCCTTGCGGTGATCATCGCAGCCATTGTCCGCTACCTGTATAAAGCAAAAAAAAGCGGCGCCGCTTGCATCGGCTGTCCGCATGCCAAACAGTGCGGCAATCAATGTCATTGTCACCAAAACGAAGCCGATCGAAAAGAATCTTAAGATCAGATTGCAATTCGTTTGCAACGTTCATTCGGGCAATTATTCGTCAAAGTCGGAGACAGATGTCGTGTATGCGATGTCTGTCTCCGATTTCGGTATCATCGAGGCACTCAAAAAAGAACGTACCGATCATACCTCAGACCGTGCCGCCGGATCCGACCGACCACCGTTCTCCCGTTTTTTCAAGATGACAACGTCGCTCCGCTCTTTCCGATACAAGATCCCGTGTTTCAACCGATGCTGTCACACCGTTCGTTACCGAAAACAAGAAACGAACTTTCCGCTTTTCCGAACCTTTGAAAACATCCCGATCGGATTTTCGAAAAAAGGAACAAAATCTGTTGACAACTCCGCAAAAATGTGGTATACTGTTGGTTGAAAAACGATGACGAAGAGCTCCGAGATCCAAAGCTGACAGAGAGTGCGTGTTTGGTGAAAACGCATAGCGGACGGTCTCAACGGAGGATCGCTTCCGAGTTGGTATGCCGAATCGATCGGATCTTGCAGTAGTAAGCATACCCGTTGTGCCGCGTTAAGGCAAACAGGAACTTCGGTTCCGTTGAGTGCGCCGTCTTGGCGAAAATGAGTGGTACCGCGGAAATATCCGTCTCATGGGAATTCCTGTGAGGCGGCTTTTTTGTCTGCCGTACCCGGTGGGATCAAAAAATCTTTCCCGATAAGGAAAATATGATAGGAGATTGGACATGGCAAAGGATTACACAAGTACGTTAAACCTCCCGACGACCGAATTCCCGATGCGTGCGGGATTACCGCAAAAAGAGCCGGAAACGCTCAAATATTGGGATTCCATCGATCTTTACAACAAAATGCAGGAAAACGCGAAAGACAAACCGCTGTATGTATTACACGACGGACCGCCTTTCTCCAACGGTAACATTCACATGGGAACGGCGATGAATAAGATCTTAAAAGATTTTATCAATAAATCAAAGTCCATGTCCGGGTACCGCGTTCCCTTTACCCCCGGTTGGGATAACCACGGCATGCCGATCGAATCCGCCATTATCAAGCAAAACAAATTGGACAGAAAAAAAATGTCCATTCCGGAATTTCGGAATGCCTGCCAAAATTTTGCTCAGGATTTTGTCAACCGCCAAATGGAGCAGTTTGTTCGTTTGGGCGTCACCGCGGATTGGAAAAACCCGTATCTTACCATGAACCGAAGCTTTGAAGCGCGGGAGATCCGAGTATTCGGAGAGATGTATAAAAAAGGTTACATTTACAAAGGACTGAAACCGGTCTATTGGTGCCCAAATGACGAAACCGCACTTGCCGAAGCCGAGATCGAATATCAAACCGATCGTTGTACCTCCATCTACGTCAAATTCCGTGTCTTGGACGATGCCGGAAAATTGACCGGAATTTGCGACTTGTCGAAAACCTATTTCATCATCTGGACCACCACCACTTGGACTCTTCCCGGGAACCAAGCGATCGCACTGAACCCCACGGAAAATTATGCCATCGTAAAAGCCGGCAACGGTGAGTTTTACATTGTAGCGGAAGCACTCTGCGAAAACACCATGGCGGAGGGCGGCATTTCCGATTACGAGATCGTGGCAACCAGACCCGGTGCGGAATTTGAGTACATGACCGCGCAACATCCGTTTTTGGACCGCGACAGTCTGTTGGTCCTTGCCGATTATGTAACCATGGACAGCGGTACCGGTTGCGTGCATACCGCAGGCGGATTCGGAGCGGATGACAATGTGACCTGCCGCCGTTACG
>CAYPIV010000163.1:0-2543 GCA_964410895.1 uncultured Ruminococcus sp.
TCCCTCATTGGAAATTCCGCCGCCGATGGAAAGCACTTCCGGTTGGAAGATATTCAACAGGCTGGCGATCCCGCTTGCCAGATATTTGATGTACAGATCCACGACCTCTTTTGCGGCGGCATCTCCTTTTCTCATGCAGTCAAAAGCGGTGCGACCGGTCACTTTTCCTTTTTCCGCCACCATGTCGGTCATTTGGGTCTGCCGACCTTCGGCTTTGCAAGCATCTAACTTTTCGGTGGTCATATTGATCAAGCCCGTTGCGGAGGAGTATGCTTCCCAGCAGCCTTTTCTGCCGCAGGAGCATTGCCGACCGTCCACTTCGATCACAATGTGTCCGAGCTCGCCGGCTGCGGAATTGAAACCTTTTACGATCTTGCCGTCGATGATGATCCCGCCTCCGACACCGGTCCCGAGTGTGATCATGACGGAAGAATGACTTCCTTTTGCACTGCCTGCGATCGCTTCCGCCCAAGCGGCGGCATTGGCATCGTTTTCAATGTGCATTTCCGCAATATTCAATTCTTGTTTCAAAAGGGAAAGAATGGGAAATTTAAAGAAGCCGAGATTATAGGCGCAATCTACTTCGCCTTTTTCATCATCCACAACGCCGGGCGATGCAATTCCGAGGGACGCGACTTCTTCTTCCCGAATGCCGAGACGCGCACACAACTTTTTACACAACGCGGCAATATCTTTCACGATCTCTTCATTGGGACGGGTTGCCAGCGTCGGAGTGCTGTCATGAGCCAAAATTTCAAAATTTTCATTTACGATCCCTGCGGCGATGTTGGTTCCGCCGAGGTCAATGCCGATACGGTACATAGTTTTCATCCTTTCGTCATCCGTTGATTATCATTCTTCTTGTCGGTTGCGGCATCCGTTGCCCGCAATTCCGTTACAAAGAATATTATATCGAATTTTTCGGTATCCGTCAAGTATCTTTTCAAAGATTCTGTTTTCCGAGTGCGATAGAACAGTCATTCCGATATCAAGGCTTTCAAAAGAGATTGCGGAGAATCATACAGCGCGGTTGCACCTGCCTTTAAAAGTTCCTCTTTCCCGCCGAATCCCCAAAGGACACCGGCACAGTCCATGCCGTTTGCGGTAGCACCCAATACATCGTGATCCCGATCGCCGATCATCAAAACGGAACTCGGATCCGTCAAGTGTAACTGCTCCATTGCATAGGCGATCACTTCCTGCTTGGGATCGCGCGTTCCGTCCAGCTCGGGACCTGAGACAAAATCGAAATAGGGATCCAAACGCCAATGCTGCAAGATCCGGTTTGCATACACGTGCGGTTTTCCGGTAGCGACCGCGCAACGGATCCCGTTTGCACGTAATGTTTCCAAAAGTTCGAAAATACCGGGATACGGTTGACACCGCAAAATTCCCTCCGTATTGTAGATCTCCCGATAGTAATTGACCGCCCGACGGCTTTCCGCTTCGTTCATGTGATAAAAATGCGAAAAGCTGTACATCAAAGAAGGACCGATAAAGCAAAAAAGCTCCTTTGCGGGAGGCGGTTGCAGACCGCATTTTTTCAAAGCATATTGAACACTTGCGGTGATCCCCGCGGATGAATCGACCAGCGTTCCGTCAAGATCGAAGAAGCAATGGGTATATTTCATAAAAATCCTTTCAAAAATCCGAAAAATCGCTTGCAATGCGCAAGGGGGTATGATATAATCATTATACACGATTCTGTGAAAAAAAGCAATACGCGCGGAAGGATTTTTTGAAATTATGGATGTGAATTTTACAATACCGGTGAATGAAGCGTTTGAAGCTTCTGCTGCGGATGCTTCCTGCGGCTGTGCGATCTGCGCGTTGTATCGAAAATTGGAAGAGGACGAGCTGGAACTGATCTTGGGGGCTTCCATGATGGAACCGGATATCCGCATTCGAACCAACCGTTCCGGTTTTTGTCGGTTGCATTACGATAGGATGTTCATTCGGAAAAACCGCTTGGGAATGGCATTGACGCTTGAGAGCCATTTGAACGATCTGCGTGCCGAGATCAAGGACGGCGGATTCGGAGGCGGCATGGGGAACAAGCCCGTAAAAAGAATTTCCGCTTTGGAAGAAAGTTGCTATATCTGCGAGCGTATTTCCCGAAATTTCGATAATATGGTGGATACTGCCGTCTATTTGTGGGAAAACGATCCCGATTTTGCCCCGAAGTTGCAGGCACAGCCGTATTTTTGTCTGCCGCATTATCGCAAGCTGTTGGAGTACGGGCAAAAACGATTGGGGAAAAAGAAACAGCCGATGTTTGCCTCGCAATGCGCAACGGTGGTGGAGCGGTACTTTGACGAATTGCAAAAAGATGTCAGCTGGTTTTGCAAAAAATTCGATTACCGCTATGAATCGGAGCCTTGGTATCATTCCAAGGATGCCGTAGAGCGTGCGATCAAATTTTTGCGTTCGGATCTGCACGGAAAATGATCGAAAATCATTCGAAAGGAAAACAGACATGATCGATTTGTTGCAGTTACATAAATACTTCATTCTTAACCATTTGCACGAAGGCGATGTTGCGG
>CAYPIV010000164.1:0-2542 GCA_964410895.1 uncultured Ruminococcus sp.
TGGAACAAACGTTTCGCATTGAGCTTCCCACCACATTGGAGATCATTGTGATCCTGTTTGTGTTTTGTGCGGAGATCTTGGGCGAGATCGGCATGTATTACACGAAGTATCCGTTTTGGGATAATATGTTGCATGTGACAAGCGGTTTCATCATTGCGGCGTTCGGCTTTTCATTGGTCGATATCGCGAATCGGAACCACCGTATGGAGATTCACCTGTCTCCGCTGTTTCTTTCTTTGGTTGCATGTTGTTTTTCCATTTCGATCGGCGTTTTATGGGAGTTTTTCGAATTTTTCGGAGATCTTCTCTTAAGGACCGATATGCAAAAGGATTTCTTCCTTTCATCCGTTTCCTCAAGCGCATTAAACCCGGAATCGCAAAGCCCGATCGTGATCAATCACATTGTGCAAACGGTCATTACGTTAGAGGACGGAACGGTGTATACGGTTCCGGGATATTTGGACATCGGATTATTTGACACGATGAAAGATCTGATGGTAGACGCGATCGGAGCGGTCGCCTTTTCGGTTTTGGGATTCTTTTACGTGCGTCATCGCGGAAAAGGGAAGTTGGTGCAGCAATTCCTGCCGAAAATTCCGCAAGATGCTCCGCTTTCCGTTCCTCAGGACGACGGCCAAACCGAAGGAGAGACGGGATCCGAACCACCTGCTTCCGAACGGCTTCCGTAACGGTTTTCCAAATGAACAAAAAAGCACTTCTGCCTGTTTTTACGGCAGAAGTGCTTTTTTGATCTTCCGAAAATCATCGTTTGTGAAGTCGCTCTCCTTTGCGGATATTCCGATGGCGGGCATTCTCAAAAATCGTTTGCCGAGCGATCGGGTCCGTTGCGGAAACCGTCGGGAACGTTCGAACGTTCCCTCCCGATCCTGCCGAGAAAATCCAAAACGGGCTTCTGCGCATATACTGCAGTTGAAGAATTCATCAGGAAAAGGAGAATTTCGATGCAATTGGACAAACGAATGTTGGAACGTCTGCTGACCTTAAACGATGAACAGCTTGCCGAGCTGATCCGAACGATTGCAAAGGAAGCGGGGATCGACCCCGATCGATTGGGGTTGGATCCGAACAATGTAAAAAGCGTTCGTCATGCATTGACGCATGCAACCGATGCGGATATGCAAGCCATGGATGCGGTTTATCGGGATTATCGGCAACAGCGGCGAGACGGCCGTACTTGAATCGTTCGGAAAGGAGATCGTTATGCAAGATGAGAAAGGGGCCCCCGAAATTTCGGGCACCACGGCAGATCCGAAATCACTTTTGACTTCGTTGCTTTCCGACCCGAATTTGTTGGAACGAGTGAAAGCTGTTTTTAAATCTTCCGCGCAGACGACGGCAGACTCGTCGGCACAGGAAACTGCCGAATCGGAACCTGCGGACGATGCCGAACCCGTTTCGAACGCGGGATCCCCCGGGAACGACCGCGCAGATCCTCCCCGTTCGCAGAATGCGACAGATGGATTGGCTTCGATCTTATCCGATCCCGCCGTGCTGGAAAAAATACCGCAGGTGATGGCAATGTTGCAACCGATGACGGATCGGCTTTCGGCAAATCCCTCTGTGGACGGGGGATCCCGAGTCGACATTGCCAACGGCTCTGCAGAGCGTGATCGACTCTTACTTGCACTGAAACCGTTTCTTTCACGGGAACGGCAAGAGGCGGTCGACGCTCTTTTGCGGATCGCCAAGCTCGGCGTTTTGCTGAAACAACTGACATAAAAAGGGGGGGAGAATGTATGTATTCCCGCGCAAAGGATCGCCCCAAAGCACCGATCCGGCTGCCGGATCATTACAGTGGCTGTGCCTTTCGGGAGCCACCGGCAAATCCGGACACGGGGGCGGAATGTTCGCATTGTGAGCCGATTCCGGATCCGGAGATTCGTGATATCCCCGTCACCGCCGCTCCGTGCGATCGTCCGCCTCCGCCAAAGACCGTTCCGCCGGCACCTCCGCATGTTCGGGAAGATCCGCCGCGATCGCCTGCTTTTTTTCATCCGTTTGAGCAGGCGTTCGGAAAAATGGGAAGTGCTTTCCCGTTTTCACACGGACTTGGGTTTGACGAACTGCTGATTTTGGGGTTGATGATGTTATTGGCACAAAATGAGCGTGATCCGGATCTTTTGATCTTGCTTGGACTGTTGCTCTTTTGCGGTTGAAATAACAGCCGATCTCCGCTTTTCGGGGCATTTCTTTCCAATCCGTTTTTTTTACGGGCGGATCCTGAAAAAATGGGATCGGTCGCCAAAAAAATGTTTTTTGCGGTTTCTTCGACAAAAAAGACTTGCATTTTTTGCGGCAATATGCTAAGATGAAAGATAAGGAGTGCCGATACGCGGGTGTACGGCAGAAAATCGTATGAACAAACGGATAAAACCATTTTTGCGTTTCTTCCTCGGGATCCTGATCGTGATCAATATGTTGCTTATTTTTGCGTTTTCGGCGCAGAGCGGAGATCGTTCGGATCAAACAAGTACATCGGTCTCGCAATTTGTTGCGGAAAAGACGGTTCCGAATTTTGAAG
>CAYPIV010000165.1:0-2541 GCA_964410895.1 uncultured Ruminococcus sp.
CACCGTCGGAATTGACGTTGGCGGAATGCGCCTCTCTTGCGGCGATCATCAACAGTCCATCCTATTATAACCCGATCCGAAATCCGCAAAACAATCTCGAACGCAGGAATCTGATCCTGATACAAATGGCAGAGCAGGGCATGATCTCCGAAGCAGAACGGGACGATGCCGTGTGCACTCCGCTTTCCGTGTCGGTGCGCGAACCGTCCGCAGAAAACTCGGTCCGTTCTTGGTATACGGATATGGTCATTGAGGACGTCATTTCGGATCTGATGGAGACTTACGGTTGGAGCCGTACTGCTGCATCGCAGGCATTTTGGAACGGCGGCTTTCAGGTGGATATCGCTATGGATATTGAAATTCAAAAAACGGTGGAAGAATACTATCGAACCGCGCTGGATCTGCCGCGGGATGCCGACGGGATCTGTGCACAGTCCGCATGTATGGTCTTGGATCCGAAAACGGGCGATATTTTGGGAGTTGCCGGAGCCGTGGGGCAAAAAAACGGAGATCTGATGCAAAATTTTGCAACACAGACCAAACGCTCGCCGGGGTCGGCGATCAAACCGTTGACCGTTTACGCTCCGGCATTGGAGCTCGGACTGATCGATTGGGGCACGGTTTATGACGATACCCCGGTTTCTTTTTCGGAACATTCCGCTTGGCCGAAAAACGCCGACGGCAGGTATCGCGGCTTGACCGATATTGCCGATGCGATCGCACGTTCCAGCAATACCGTGGCGGTTCGCGTTTTGCAGGATCTCGGAACGGAAACGGCTTTCCTTTGGGGAAAAGAGTATTTCGGATTGCAGAGTTTGCGAAAGGATGATTCCGCCGATGATCGCGGTTTGGCGGCACTTGCCCTGGGGCAGCTGAATTACGGGGTTACTTTGCGGGAATTAACGGCGGCGTATAGCGTTTTTGCGGACGGAGGGCAATACCACGGATTCCGTTCTTACTACCGTGTTACGGATCGGGACGGTACGATCCTTCTTGCAAAACCGGATCGAAGCAATTCGGTCCTTTCCGAAGGAAACGCCGCTATTATGACCAAACTGTTGCAAGGGGTGGTGCAACACGGCACTTCCTCGGGCATTTCTTTGGCAGAGCGTGTGGAATGTGCCGGAAAAACGGGCACGACCACAGCGGATGGCGATCGCTGGTTCATCGGGTATACTCCCGAATTCTTGTGCGGTGTTTGGTGTGGGTTTGAATATCCGCAACCGTTACGGGAGCGGAATTTGGCAACCGGTATTTGGGACCGCATCATGACCGCATTGTCGGATCGGCAAAGCGGAAATATTTGCTTCGAATGCCCGAATACGGTGGTCCGTGTATCTTATTGCCGAGATTCCGGAGCGTTGTTATCCGATGCCTGTCGAAGCGATCCGCGCGGAGCGCGGGAAAAAATCGGGTATTTTCTGTGCGGGACCGAGCCGAAGAATTTTTGTCAATGTCATATTTTTTGCGATTACGATGTCGTTTGCGGCGGCATTTCCCACGGGCATTGTGATCCGTCCCACCTGAAAAAAGTCGGGTTGATCCAAGTCATACGGCATTTTCCGATCCGGATTTTTGTAGAGGATGCGCAATATGTTTATTATCTCCCTCCGGAGATCCTCCAACCGAACCCTTCCGCACAGCAACCGTATTTTGCCGCTGCTTTGACGGATGCTTGCGGCATCTCGGAATCGGGAAAGCAATACAATCGCTCCTGTGCCGAATGCCGGATTCCTCCCGATCGCAGTGATTGGGGATATTTGCGCGTTCGTTTTTCGAACGGTCCCGAGGAATAACTTTTTTCCCCGTTTCATATCTTTTAGAGACGGGGTGCTATCCAAAATACAGCACCCGAGCGGAGGTGCGGTTTTGTACAAAAAACAATACGGGAAAATGACGGTTCGGGCATGGCTGAATGCGGAAACCGATTGCGCCAACCCGATCCTGACCGTCGGAGCGGGCGTGTTGATGTTGGCGGCGGGGATCTTTGTTCGCATGAAAGTCGGAAGTCCGTATCGGGTGATGTTGGAGACCGGAATTGCGGATGCGATCCCGCCGGTTTGGCTGATGACGCTTCTTTGGAGCGCATCTTTGTTTTTGATCGGATGTGCCGCCGGTTTTACTTTGGGATACCGAAAGGGCGGTTGCGGAATCGAAAAATACAAAGGCTGTATGCTATTTGGTTTGCTTGCCGTTTCGGAATTGCTGTGGTATGAGATTTTTTTCGGAAAAGCGTTTCTGTTTTTCAGCGTTTTGACAGCGATCGGAATCTTATGCCTGTCCGTTTGGATCACGGCTCTGTTTTACCGTGTGACCAAATTTGCGGGAATGCTGTTTTTATTGCACGATATTTGGCTGATCTATTCTCTGATCCTCAACATTGCGGTCTTTTTACGGGTATGATCGGGTTTGGAAATGCTCCGAACGATCGCTCCAAAATCCGACCTTTCTCGGTTTGAATGCAAATCCCATCCCGATACGGGATGGGCAGACTGTCGACCAAAAAGCGTTCACACTGCGGCAAAAGCCAAAGAGTGAACG
>CAYPIV010000166.1:0-2535 GCA_964410895.1 uncultured Ruminococcus sp.
CGCAACGGGGCGTTTATACTTTTTGCATGTGTCCCGGCGGCGAGGTCGTTGCCGCCTCTTCCGAAGAAGGGGGACTTGTCGTGAACGGCATGAGTTGCCATGCGCGCGACGGTAAAAATGCCAATGCTGCGGTCGTTGTTTCGGTAGGACGTGCGGATATGGAACCGCAAAACGGAAGTGCCGTCCTCGGTGCGATCGCGTTTCAGCGGAAGATCGAACAGGCGGCATTTGCAGCCGGCGGTCGGGATTATTTTGCTCCGATCATGACCGTTGGCGATTTTCTGAACGGCTCGTGCGGAACCGTTCCCACCGAAGTGCAACCCTCCTTTCGGAACGGAGCGGTCCGTTTGGCAAATTTCGAAACGGTATTTCCGCCGTTTGTGATCGATGGGTTGCGTCGGGGGATCTGTTCGTTTGAACGCAAAATGAAAGGATACGCCGATCCGAATGCTGTTTTAACGGCTGCGGAAACGAGAACTTCGGCACCGTTGCGTATTCTGCGGCATCCGGAAACATTTACTGCGATCGGTCATTCCCGCATTTATCCGTGCGGAGAAGGTGCGGGATATGCCGGTGGGATCACCAGCGCCGCAGTGGACGGCGTACGTTGCGCCATGGCATTGATGGAACGTTTTGCACCGTTGGATGGGAATGCGTCGGCGGGAGAACAGGTATGAAAGCAAAGGCAAAAGTCGTTTCGGTTTCCGGAACGGTCGCGATCGTTGAATGTGTCCGCATGTCGGCTTGCGAAGGTTGCCACCGGGGAACGGAAGGCTCGGAATGCTCGGTTTGTTCCTTGATGGGAGGCAATCAAACGGTTCGAGCCAAGGCGGAAAATTTGTCGGGAGCCAAGGTCGGAGATGATGTGATCGTTGAAAGTTCAACCTCGAGGATCCTTGGGTATGCGGCGGCGGTCTTTTTGTTGCCGCTTTTGTTGGCGGCACTGTTTTACGGAATCGCGTCTGCGGTTTCCGCTTCGGACCTTTGGAAATGGCTGTTCGCGGGCATCGGTTTTTTTATCAGCTTTTTCGGAATCTTTTTTTATTCCCGACGAATGCAAAAAAATCGGTGTGACGTTATCATTACGGAGATCTTGGACTTACCGAAATCGGTTCGGTAGCAAAATGATAGAATGGGAAGGACCGCATAGACTCGGCGAGGTGTGGTTTGCGGAAGTGAATGGATGAGCAAACAGAGTATGAATGAAAAAAAATGGAATGTGCGGTACTGTCCGTCCGAAACTTCGGAAGAAGCGGTCAAAACGTTGGCGCGGGAAGCCTCCGTTTCCGATATGATGGCAAGATTGCTGTATTCCCGCGGTTACCGAACTTACGATGCGGCAAAAGCATTCTTGCATCAGGAGGAGATCTCTTTGCATGATCCGTATCTGATGTGCGATATGGTGCCTGCCGTCAAGCGCATTCAGGCGGCAATTGCCGGAAAAGAGCGGATCGCTATTTACGGAGATTATGATGTGGACGGAGTTACTTCCGTAAGCCTGCTGTATTTGTACCTGAAAAGTAAGGGTGCGGAAGTCGGGTACTATATTCCCAGCCGATTCGGAGAGGGGTACGGGCTTTCCAAATCGGCAATCGATCGATTGCACGAAAAAGAGGTTCGGCTGATGATTACCGTAGATACCGGAATCACGGCGATCGAAGAAACGGAATACGCCAAAGAACTTGGCATTGATACGGTGATCACAGATCACCATGAATGCCGCGCGGAGCTTCCGAATGCTTGCGCGGTCGTCAATCCGCACCGTCCGGACGATCAATATCCTTTTTGCGAGCTTGCCGGGGTCGGCGTGGTATTCAAACTGATCTGTGCCTGTGAAATGGCGTTTTGCAAAGAGAGTGGGAGATCCGAATTGGACGGAGTGCGCCGTATTTGCCATACCTATGCGGATCTGGTTGCGATCGGTACCATTGCAGATGTGATGCCGATCGTTGATGAAAACCGATTGATCGTCACTTTGGGGTTGGATCTGTTGCAAAGGACCGAACGTCCCGGTCTCGCGGCTTTGATCCGTGCAATCCAAAACGGGAAGCAGGGAAAGGGAAACCGACCGCGTAAGATCAATTCCGGGTTTATCGGCTTTGCCATCGCGCCGCGTATGAATGCGGCGGGACGTGTCAGCAATGCTTCCATTGCGGTGGAATTGTTGTTGGCGGAGGACGCGGAGCGTGCGCAGGCGCTTGCGGAAGAACTTTGCGATCTGAACGCCATGCGTCAAGCGGAGGAAAACCGCATTGCCGAGCAGGCATACGAAAAGATCGAAAAGACGTTCGACCCCGAGCATGACCGCATTATCGTGGTCGATGACGATTCTTGGAAACAGGGAATCATCGGCATTGTGGCATCCAGAGTCACGGAACGATACGGTGTGCCGTCGATCTTGATCTCCTTTGAGGGCGCCACGGACGGAATTCCGCAGCTCGGCGATATCGGAAAAGGTTCCGGCAGAAGCATCAAAGGAATGAATCTGGTCAATGCTTTGGCTGACAGCGAATCGCTTTTGGTGCGGTTCGGCGG
>CAYPIV010000167.1:0-2516 GCA_964410895.1 uncultured Ruminococcus sp.
GGAATTACCGAGCAGGATGAAAAAATTGCCGGCATTGCGCATGAAGCCGGAAAGGCAACCATAATCATCGTCAACAAGTGGGATCTGATCGAAAAAGACAATTCCACATTCCAAACGTTTACAAACAAGATCCGTACCGCCCTTGCCTACATGCCGTATGCACCGATCCTGTTCATTTCCGCCAAAACAGGGCAACGCGTTTCCGATGTGTTTGAACGGATCAACTATGTTCGGAATCAATCTCTGCTTCGCATTTCCACGGGAATGCTGAACGATGTTTTGGGAGACGCTATGATTCGGGTACAACCGCCGTCGGACAAAGGCAGACGGTTGAAGATCTACTACATGACGCAAATTTCCGTTGCCCCGCCGACGTTTGTTATTTTTTGCAACAATGTCGAGCTCTTTCATTTTTCCTATCAAAGATTTTTGGAAAATTGTCTGCGGGAAACGTTCGGATTTCACGGAACCCCGATCAAACTGATTATTCGCATGAAAGGGGACGACAGCGTTTGAATTCGTATTGTCCGAAAGCTTGTTTGCAAATTCAAACCGGAATCCTATTCCCTGCTCTCCGATCGCAACGGTGATTCCGTTTTTCTCATTCAAGAGGTGAACATTATGGACCAACATCATTCCGAGCGATATCTTTTGCGTTTTGCCGCCGTGCTGATTGCCGTTTCGATCCTCCTTCTTGCGGTAGCAAATGCAAAGATCTCCTCCCCGATCCATCGAATGGTACTGACTGTGACAGCGGCGATCCCGTTTCTGTTCGGTATTTTTTTCATTTACTTGGTCATTCTCTCCAAACGCGCTTCCAAGCGTGAGCACAACTATTTTTTGTATGACCGTACCATCAAAGGAAATATTTCTCCCTCGCAACTGACGGCAACACAGGTAGCGGACAGGACCGTTTCGTATATGGCGTTGTTTCGAAAAGGCAGACAGCTGTATATCCGCGCATTGTTCGAATCGGACGGCGGAGCTCCGGAAGCATTCAAACCGCTGTTTTGTTACCAACTGTTGAAGATCATGAGCACTTGCAAGGAACCGAAACAATGGAGTGCGTTTTTGGAGGGTGGAAAGGAATTGGCGGATATCTTTTCCGCTTATCTCACACAGGAAGATGAAGATCTGAATCGCCATGTGCAGTTTTACATGGCACAGGAGCATTGCAATGCAGAAGATTTTCGCGCATATTTGGAATCGCAAAATACCTACCTTTCCGACCGCATGCTGACCTATACCAAAGAACATTTACACGAATTTGATTGAAACCGCCCACGAAAGGATACAATTATGTTTGTCGATCACGTCAAAATTTATGTCAAAGCCGGAGACGGCGGCAACGGTGCCGTCTCGTTTCGCCGGGAAAAATACGTTGCCGCAGGCGGTCCCGACGGCGGAGACGGAGGTCACGGCGGAAATATTGTATTCCGTGTGGATCCGGGATGCAATACTCTGCTTGCATTTCGCTATAAGCACAAATTCATTGCCGACAGAGGAGGAGACGGAAAGGGTGCCAAATGCCACGGCGCCACCGCCGAGGACCTTGTGATCTTGGTTCCGCCGGGAACGTTGCTGCGGGATGCGGAAAGTGAAAAGATCCTGCATGACATGTCGGAAAACGACGGTGCGGATTACATTGCCTGCAAAGGCGGCAGAGGCGGTTGGGGAAACCGTCATTTTTCCACACCGACGCGGCAAGTGCCCATGTTTGCCAAAAACGGAACGGAGGGTCAGGAGCGGGAACTCATTTTGGAATTGAAGATGTTGGCGGATGTCGGCATTATCGGATATCCGAGCGTTGGAAAATCCTCCATTCTGTCTCGCATCAGTTCCGCAAAGCCCAAAATTGCCGATTATCATTTTACCACACTTTCTCCGAACCTCGGCGTTGTCCGCGGAAACAATGAATACGGTTTTGTTGCGGCGGACATTCCGGGACTGATCGAAGGTGCCGCCGACGGTGTTGGTCTCGGTCATGCATTCTTGCGCCATATCGACCGTTGCCGTTTGCTGTTGCATGTGGTGGATATCTCCTGTTTTGAAGGCAGAGATCCGATCGATGACATTCAGAAGATCAATTACGAACTTGCCCGTTACAGTCCCGAACTCGCCAAACGTCCTCAGATCATCGTTGCAAACAAATGCGATGCGATCGACAAGGAATCAACGGATCTCCCCGCTTTCGAACGCTTTGTGAAAGGAAGCGGATATCCCCTGCTCTACGTTTCCGCAGCGACCGGCGAAGGGCTGGAGAAGATGGTGCAAACGGTGATCGAAACCTTGAGAGAATTGCCTCCCATACGCATTTACGAATCGGAAGTTGTTGTCGATGAACCGGATATGCCGACGGAAAGAGAAACCAAGATCCGCCGTGAGAACGATACGTTTTACGTGGAAGGCGAATGGCTGAAAAATTTGATGGGGCAAATCAACTTCAGCGATTATGAATCGCTCAATTATTTTCAAAAAGTGTTGCAAAACAGCGGTGTATTTTCCGCTTTGGAAGC
>CAYPIV010000168.1:0-2486 GCA_964410895.1 uncultured Ruminococcus sp.
TGAAAGTCAACAGATCAAACATCGTACCCACGCGGGATTTTTGCGCATTCTTGGGGGCTTTTTTCTCAGAGACGGTCTCATCGGGACGCTCGGATTCCGCTTGGACCGATGCTACGGGAACCGCTGCGGAAACGGGAATCGTTGCAGGAGCAGCCGCGGGAGCGGGAGCGGCGGTCACCGACGGCACGTTTGCGGCAACTGCGGGCTCTTCTTTTTGGATGGACGCTTGCGGAACGGACGGTGTGCCGATGGCAGGCGATTCCGTTTGCGGAACTGCGGAAATGGTCGCGCGATCCAAGATTGAACGCATCATGCTGGCGTCTTTGCGCAAAATGTCAAGTTCCTGTTGCATCCCCTCGATCGTTTTTTTGAGCTTTTCGTTTTCGCCTGCGGAGCGGAACGCGTCTTTTTCCACCTTTTTGAAGGCTTCCTGCATGGCAATACGCTCGGAACAGTATGTCAGCGCACATAGGATCGCTGCTTCGTTTTTGGTACAACGCGGACTTTTGAGATTGATGTCACGCATGCGGCGATCCAGCATTCCGACAATGTTTTCTACCTCATCCGGTGCAGCATCACTGATGATGCTCAGCTCCATATCCGCAACGGTAATGGTATATTTTTGCTTCATGACTGTATGTCCTCTCTTTCCGTCTCTGCGCCGAGATCGATCGGCGTCAGCCAAATGTGGGCATCGTAAAATGACCGACACTTGATATCCATCGTCTATTATACAATAAAAAAGATAAAAAGAAAAGGGCTTTTTGAAAAAATCTTTGGAAAAAAATCAAAAAATACGAGCGTTTTCGGCAAAAAGTCGCATTTTTGAAGATGTAAAATGTTCGTTCGACAAGTGCCATACGGTTTGTTGTTTCTCTTTTCTTCGCATCGGATCTTAAAAACAAGAATAAGAATAAATTTTATTCTTATTCTTTGATGACAAAGGGAAGAAATTTCGAACGGGAACGTACGGACTTCGGGATCGGCAGTATCAAACGGACTCGGAATGTCTTTCGGATTCCGTCATAGGACCGACTGTCGAAAAGACGGACCAACCGGCAGAGTTGTATAGCAGAGTTGTATAAAGGATGCATTTCGGATCTCCGTAACAGTCCGCGGCAAAATTCGGCGTTGGGAAGGTTTGGAAAACACAGGTCGGTATTTCGTGCCGATTTACAAAAACGGGTAAGCGATCCGTGATCTCGCAACGGCGGGCGCTGTGTCCCCGAAGAGTTTCGGGCTCTGAAAGGGGAACCGAGGGGGCAGGATCGCATTTGCCGAAAGCAATTTTTTTCAGTAGAACCCGGATGTTCAAAAATATTCAAAAAAATGCCACGATTCATTCAAAAAATTGAATCGAAATCGTGGTATGATAAATTGATAGAAAAATTTAAAGTATCATCAAAAGGAGGAATGTTTTATGCCGGGACCCGGTGGAGGTTCAAGAGGTGGCGGCGGAGGTCGCTCCGGTGGCGGTTTTGGAGGCGGCTTCGGCGGAAGCGGCGGAGGTGGCTTCGGAGGAGGTCCGCGCCCCGGCGGCAGACCAGGTGGCGGATTCGGACCGAGACCGCCGCATCACAGACCGTACGGCGGTTGGGGCTGGGGTTGGCGTCGCCCGTATTACGGCGGAGGATGTTTGGGCGGTCTTGCAAGCCTGATCCTTTTGCCGGTCATTATGATCTTGGTGTCGGTTGTGGTCTTATTTTCCGTTCTGGGAAGTGCAATGACGGACTTTGCAGCCGGAGGCAGTATCCAATACGATGAAAATACGTTTCAAGATTATGCGGATGCGCAATACCGTACCGAGTTCGGTACTTCGACCGCCTATGAGGACAATTTGATGATCGTATTTTTGGTAGACGAAGAGGAACATTATGATTTCGCCTATATCGCATGGGTCGGCGATCATATCGACAATTCCATCAACTTGATGTTTGGCGGTGAGCAGACCGCGCTCGGAAGAGCCATTGAGTCGAATGTGAATATGAGATCGTATAAGTATTCGTTGGATTCGGATCTGGCGCGGGTGGTTGACCAAATGGCAGACGAGATCGAAGCGAAATCGTTGAGTTCGTCTTTCAAATGCAAGGAAGATCATGTACAGGTAACCTCTCATTTGACCAACAAGACCGACCTTCCCATGACCGATTCGACTGTGAACGATGCTTTGACCCGATTCACGGAAGAGACCGGGATCCCGATCGTTTTGGTTGTGGAGGACGCGGTGGATGTGTTCGGAAAAACTTACGATTCCGGAACGATCTTGACTTTGTTGATCTTTTCGATCCTCTTGATCGTCGGTATCGTCCTTTTGGTAAAGGCATGGAAGCGCCGCAAAGAGGGAGAGCAGGAATAATACCGTTTTGAAAACATGCAAAACGGATCCATCAAATAAAAGATCCCCCGGTTTCCGTTTCGGAAATCGGGGGATCTCAGACTGTAGACAAAAAGAGCTGTCGTATTGACGGACACCTGCAATTATGGTA
>CAYPIV010000169.1:0-2484 GCA_964410895.1 uncultured Ruminococcus sp.
TTGGTTTCCAAAGGAAACGGCGGATGGAAATGCCGATACTGCGGATATGAGGAAGCGGGAACTTCCGAACCGGTCTCTGCGGTACCGATCGTGATTCCGACCGTCATGCCGATAGCGGAGGCGATCCATTATTCCGGAAGCACGATCTATGAAGAAAACATCAATGCCGTACTTGAAATTTCGGCTTCCAAAGGCAATATGGGCGGCAGGGGTACCGGTTTTCTGATTTCCGAGAGCGGAATCGCGTTAACGAACGTACATGTGGTCACCTTTCAGTCCCAGCCGGCAGACCGCATTCGTGTTACGGTTGCGGGGAAAGAGGTCGGAGCGAAGATCGTAAAGCTCGGAGATAACAACGGAGGTTCCGGGAACGGAATCGATGTTGCGATCCTTCAGCTTGACAGCGTTCCGGTCGATGCCACTTCGGTCGAGCTTGGAAATTCTTCCGCCGTGAAGCACGGAGAACAAATTTATTACATCGGGAATTCCAAAGGCGAGGGACTTTGTATCACCAGCGGGATCGTCAGTGATAATGCAAGGATCTCCGGAGGAAAGACTTATATTATGACGGATGCCGCCACCAATCCCGGAAATTCCGGAGGCCCTTTATTCAATGATCAAGGGGAAGTGATCGGCATTCACGTCAGCGCGCGTGTAGAAGCGGTTGGTATGAAGTACGCCATCCCGATCGATCAAGTAAAAGCTGCCTTTCCGAACGTGATGCGATCGTGCGGCATTTTGTAAAAACACCGATCAAAAAGAATGCCGATCGGCAGACTTTTGTCAAATAGAAAAGCTCCGAGCTTGGGTTTTGCTTGCTGTACCGCTTTTCTTTCCGAATATCGTTCGGATTTGAAAAAAACGGGAATTGCAAACAACAGAGCTCGGAGCTTTTTTCGAAAGATCACACTCGGAATGCCCGAAACGGTTCTTTATCGATTCGAAACAACAGCTTGCCGCAAAGAGCGGATCCGGTCTCGGTCAATCGTTCTTTTGCGTGGCATGAAGGGATTCGATCGCAGCCGTTCTTTGAAGGATCTCCGCAATTGTTTTTGCGGGGAACTTCCATTTTCGGTCGTAAGTCAACAATCCGTTTTGCTCTTGCTCTACGTCGGTCAACTGTGTATAGCAAAAAGCAAAGATCATCGGATTATCCATGATCGCATCGGTCAATCCGCGAAGCCGTTGCAAAAACTCTTCTTCGGTTGTAACGCTGTTACCGTACCCCCAAGAATCTCCTTCGGCATTCGGCGCCCACTTGATCCCGCCGTATTCGCTGATAAACACCGGCAGTTCGGTTTTGTAGATCTGCCGTTTCGGATCCAATCGATCCAATTGGTCGTGCAAAATGCCGTTTGCCATCTCCGCATAATTTGCACGGAATTTTTGCGGATCTTGCTCATAATCGTGTACATCATGAACGTCGGTCCGCGTGGTCGGGAAAGAACCGCTGTTGGCAATAACGGGGCGGGTTGGGTCCATTGCTTTGGTAACGTCATAAAAGGTATCGATCAGCGGAATGCTTTGCCGTTTTCCGTCGAAATCCCATGTTTCGTTAAAGGGACACCAACCGATGATGGACGGGTGCGAAAAATCCCGTTCGACTTCTTCCATCCATTCCGGAAGTGCGCACATGACGTTGGCGGGATCGGTATGATCAAATCCCCAATTTCCCGCTTCGCCAAAGACCAAATAGCCGTGGGTATCGGCATGATATAAGAAACGGGGCTCAAACACTTTTTGGTGCAATCTTGCTCCGTTGAAACCGAGTGCCATGGATGCTTCGATATCAAATCGCAAAGCTTCATCGCTCGGCGCGGTGATCACACCGTCCGGGTAAAAACCTTGATCCAAAACGAACCGCCCGAATACGGTCTTTCCGTTGATCTGCAATCCGTGCTCCTTGGAAAGCGCGACTTCACGCAACCCAAAATATCCGCTTACACGGTCAACGTCGCTTTCGGCAGTCAAGGTAAACCGCAGATCATATAATTTCCCGCAACCGACATCCCATAAATGTTTTTCGCTCAGCGGCAAATGGAGGTGCGCGTGTTGAGAAAGGATTTCGGTCTCGCCGATCGCAACCGTGCGTCCTTCATAGAATGCAGCAACCTGCAACCGTCCTCCCAAAGCTTCCGAATTGACGCAAACATCCAGCGTTACCGACGGTTCGGAGAGATTGGGATATGCTTTGTAGGAAAGAATGTATGCCGGTGCAACCGCTTCCAACCAAACGGTTTGCCAAATGCCGGTGGTACGGGTGTAAAAACAACCGTTGGAATGCAGAGAATGGCTTTGCTTTCCGCTGAATTGTCGATTTCCGCGAAGATCGTCTTCGGCGTAAACGGTGAGGTGATTGACCCCATCGCAAACGAGATCGGTGATGTCAAACGAAAACGAAGTATAACCGCCGCAATGGACTCCCGCCTGTTTTCCGTTGACAAATACCGTTGTCTTGTAATCGCAGGCGCCGATATGCCACAA
>CAYPIV010000170.1:0-2469 GCA_964410895.1 uncultured Ruminococcus sp.
CTTTTTTTCGTTTTTTGCTTGATTTTTCCCAAAAAATGTGGTATGATGACCGATGTAGTGAGTAGTCGAAAGGCGTAAGTCCAGCTTTCCAAGCGGACTTACGCCTTTTACATTTTTCAAAAAGTGAGGAGTTACAATGGAAGAAATCAAACAAAATCGAATGGCAGTCGAACCGATGAAAAAGCTCTTTTGGAAAATGGGGATTCCCATGATCATATCGCTAGTCTTGCAAGCGCTGTACAATGTGATCGACAGTATTTTCGTTGCCAATATGCGAGAGGTCGGCGCCCTGGCAAACGAAGCGCTGACCATCGCTTTTCCGATCCAAATTCTGATCATTGCCATCGGAGTCGGAACCGGTGTCGGACTGAACGCCATGCTCTCCAAATATCTCGGAGAAAACGATCCGGAAAAAGTCAACCGAACAGCCGGAAACGGGATCTTTCTTGCCCTTTTGATCTACGTCGTTTTCTTGATCTTCGGTCTGTTCGGCTCCGAATGGTTTATCGGGATCTTCACCGATCGTTCGGAAGTTTTGGAAATGGGAACCTCCTATCTGCGGATCTGTACCTGTCTCTGTCTCGGCGCGACCGGATACACGATCTACGAACGTTTCCTGCAAGCCACCGGGAAGGGATTTTATTCCATGATCGCACAAGTCACCGGCGCAATTTTGAACATATTTTTGGACTACCTGTTGATATTTCCCTGCAATATGGGCGTCAAAGGTGCCGCCTTGGCAACCGTCATCGGTCAGTTTGCATCCCTGTTTCTCGCTATGCTTTTCCATTATACGTGCAATCGGGAGATCAAAACGGACCTCGGATCTTTGAAACCGAGTTGGAAGATCATTCGGGAAATCTACAAGATCGGCGCATCCGCAGCCATGATGCAGGGGCTCCTTTCCGTAATGATGGCAGGCGTCAATGCCATTTTGGGAACCTCCTATGTTGACTCCACGGTTTTGGTCGGTTCGTTTGGGATCTACTATAAATTGCAACAAGTTGCATTGTTTGCGGCATTCGGCCTGTCCAATACCATGATCACCGTTTTGTCATTTAACTACGGCGGAAAAAGCAAAGAACGATCCGCAGACTGTATCCGATACGGGATCTTCGATACCTTGCTGACCATGCTGCTGATGACGGTGCTCTTTGAAGTGGCGGCAGAACCGCTTTCCGCGCTGTTTGCACTTTCCGGCGACGCTTCCGCAGTCCTTGTTTCGGTTTGTGCCAAAGCCACGCGCATTGCCGCGCTCGGATATGTTTTTATGGGATTTACCGTATCGGTGCAAGGCATCTTACAAGCGCTCGGATATGCCGGAAAACCGTTGCTGTTGGCATTGCTTCGGTTGGTCGTATTCGTGTTTCCGATTTGCTACCTCTTTACAAGATCCCAAAACGTGCTTGACCTCGTATGGTGGACGTTCCCGATCGCGGAAATTTTAACGTGTGCGTTTGCTTACGGATTTCTCAAACAAGCCAAGCGCCAAAAGATCGATCCCTTAAAAGGCACAACGGCGGAAACAGCACCTGACCATTCTCCCTCTCCAACGACACCCGTGTAATTTCCCCCTCTCTCGTTGCGGTCCCGCGTCGTTCCGAATTTCAACGGATCTTGACCTGCACCGAACTTTGCGATTGGCCGACACACGATCTCGGATTCGGTTGTTTCTCGAAAGATCCGTTTATTTTCTCAAGGCGAACGAGCACCACTCGGAACATCAAGACAGGTATGTTTTTGGGACTTGCACGGGATCCGTTTGCTTATTTTGAACGAACCGCCCCCTTTCAAATCAGATCTTTCATCAAAAGGCACGAAAAAGAGCAAATTCTTTTTTCTTTTCTATTTACTTTTTCGCAAAAATGTGTTACAATGTAAATAATCGCGTTTGAGGGAGGATACTATGAAAGATCAAAATTCCGTTGAAAATTTAGATTTTTTATGTCGCGGATTGCTTTGTTTGAACGACATGGACGAATGCCGCAGTTTTTTGGAGGATCTGTGTACCCAATCCGAACTGTTGGAAATGTCCCGACGGTTGCAAGCGGCAAAAATGTTGCGTGAGAACTATATCTATTCGGAAATTGCCGAACAGACCGGACTCTCCACCGCCACGATCAGTCGCGTCAATCGCTGTTTGAAATACGGCGATGAGAAAGGGTATCTCAGCGTCCTGCAAAAATTGGAAAGAGCGGGAAAAAGAAGATGAGAGAATGCGGATCCTACGAAGCGATTGCACATGTTTACGATCTGCTCAATTCCGAGATCGACTACCCCGCTTGGGCAGATTTTATCGAGCAATGCTTTGACCGCTTTCTTGCAACACGTCCCGATCTTGTTTTGGATCTGGCTTGCGGAACCGGCAGTATGACCGTTGCCCTTGCCGACAAGGGATATGATATGATCGGTGTGGACAACAGTGCGGACATGCTGTCCGAAGCCTATTTTCGAAAAGGAGAACGCAAC
>CAYPIV010000171.1:0-2439 GCA_964410895.1 uncultured Ruminococcus sp.
CCGTTTCGTGCCGACTGTTTGCAGCGCGTTTTATATAAATGCCCTCACTGTATGGCGGAAGGGCAGATGGAGGGGAAGGACGTTTCCGTTCGGTGCCGAGCATGCGGAAAAACCTATTTGTTGGATGAGTACGGGATCCTTTCTTGCACCGACGGAACGACGGCTTTTTCCTATGTTTCCGATTGGTATGCATGGGAACGTCGGTGCGTGCGGGACGAATTGCTGCAAAATACGTACCGTATGGAAACGGAGGTGGATATTTGCGTTTCCGTAGACACTGCCTGTATCTATCGCGTGGGGGAAGGGATCTTAACGCATGATCCGAACGGATTTCGCTTGGTCGGTTGCGACGGTCAGTTGGAATATTTCCATTCGCCGATCTCCTCTTACGGACTTTATTCGGATTTTAATTGGTATGAGGTCGGTGATGTGATCTGCATCGGAAATCAAAAAGTATTGTATTATTGTTTCCCAAAACGAAAAACAGTCTCCGTTGCCAAGGCAAGACTTGCGGCGGAAGAATTGTATCGGATCGTTCGGGAGCAAAAACGCGGAGTTCGGTGCACCTGATCTCTCGTTTTCGCAAGATTTTTGCAAAAATGATTGACGGATCCGGTTTTATGTGTTATAATTGAAGAAATATTGATAAAATTTTATAGGAGGAACGGATAGTGACACTCTACGAAGATTTGAAATGGAGAGGTCTGATTCAAGACATCTCCGATCCGAAATTGATCGAAAAGCTCAATGCGGGAGGAATGACTTTTTATATCGGAACCGATCCGACGGCAGACAGTTTGCATTTGGGACACTATTCCTCCTTTTTGATCACCCGCCGCTTGGCAGCTGCCGGACACCACCCGCTGTTGCTTGTGGGAGTGGCAACGGCACTGATCGGAGATCCTCGGGGAACGGTGGAACGTAAGCTTTCCGACCGTGCCGAGGTGTTGCGTAATTATGAAGTTTTGAAAAAACAGTTGCAGGATATTTTCCCATATGAAGTGGTGAATAACTACGATTGGGTTAAAGACATCAATGTTGTGGAGTTTTTCCGCGATTACGGAAAATATATCAATGTCGGGTACATGCTCAGTAAGGATCTGATTCGCCGACAGATGGAAAACGGGATCTCTTATGCCGAGTTCTCTTACATGTTGATCCAAGGGTTGGATTTCAAGTATCTGCATGAAAACCGCGGTGTGGATCTTCAGGTTGCGGGGTCGGACCAATGGGGAAATATTACGACCGGGATTGAATTGATCCGCAAGACCACGGGAGATGAGGTCTATGCGTTTACCATGCCTCTCGTGACCGATTCCCACGGAAATAAGTTCGGAAAAAGTGAGGGAAATGCGGTTTGGCTGGATAAGAACAAAACAAGTTCTTATGAACTGTACCAATTTTTGCTGAATTCCGAAGACAGTATGATCATCGAATATTTGAAGCGTTTGACCTTCCTCTCCAAAGAAGAGATCGAAGCGATTGAAAAAGAACATGTTGCGGCTCCGGAGCGCCGTTTGGCTCAAAAACGTTTGGCAAAGGAGATCTTGGACGATCTGCACGGTGATGGGGCATATGAATCCGCAGTCCGGACCAGCGAACTGCTGTTTGAAGGTAAGATCAAAGAGATCGCCGTGAAAGACCTTTTAACGGGGTTAAAGGATGTTCCTCACTTTGCGACCGATGGCGGTGCGATCTTGGATGTGCTGGTCAATGCGGGCGTGTGTTCTTCCAAACGGGAGGCGCGGGAATTTATTGCCAACGGCTCTTTGACCCTAAACGGGGAACCGATCCTCACTACGGATCTTACGGTGGATGCTTCCGTTTGCTTGGGGGGAAAATATTTGGTGATCCGCCGCGGCAAGAAAAAATATTATTTGGGTGAACTTTGCTGATCGGTTTCGGCTTTTGGCACATAAGAATCCAAAATGCGGAAAATAATAAAACGTAACGCTTTGTTTTTTGTGCAAAAGAGAGAATTTTTTCTCCGAGCAACATGTTGCTTGACAAAAAAGAGACAAAATGCTATAATAGAGTGTAATTTGCAAAGGTATAGGCAGTACTATGCCGTGAGCAGATCCCTTTTTGACAGTTACACGCGACGTTTCGTCGGGTGTCTGTAATATAAACATTAAATTTCGGAAGAAGGAGGAAATCGAAGAATGCCAACTTTTAACCAGCTTGTCAGACAGGGACGCGGTGAAAAGATGTATAAATCGAAGGCACCGATTCTGCAAAAGGGTTTTAACTCTTTGAAGAACAGTGCGATCGATCAATCCGCACCGCAGAAGAGAGGCGTTTGCACGAAGGTATCTACCACCAGCCCGAAGAAGCCGAACTCCGCAATGAGAAAAATTGCCAGAGTCAGACTCACCAACGGATTGGAAGCAACCGTTTACATTCCCGGAATCGGACATAACTTGCAGGAACACTCGGTCG
>CAYPIV010000172.1:0-2418 GCA_964410895.1 uncultured Ruminococcus sp.
GCAACTTCGTCAGGAACGGGTTTGGGCGGTACTTATGCCGTGCTTGGAATTCTTCATGGGAATCAGCGAATTCATTTTGCTGTTCTATGTGGGGCAAAAAATGTTGGACGGCACGATGACCGCCGGCGAAATGTCACAGTTCTCCACGTACGCGTCCATGCTGTTCGCACCGCTTACCGCAATGATGAATTTTCCGCGCAATTTCATGGAAATGATGACTTCCTTGAACCGTGTGTTCGAAATTATGGACGAAACCGCGGAGATCGCCGACGGTACGGATACGGCATTCACAAAGTTGGAAGGAAAGATCGACTTGAATCATATTTCTTTCGGATATGACGATGTCGATGAAGTGCTCCATGATATCGATCTGCATATTCAACCCGGGGAGTTTATCGGATTGGTCGGAAGATCCGGAACCGGAAAGTCCACGTTGATCAATTTGATCATGCGGATGTATGATGTGGAGGAGGGGAATATTTGCATTGACGGTACCGACATCCGCGCGATCCCGCAGGAGGTTTTGCGCTCGCAAATGGGAGTTGTTTTGCAGGAGAATTTCCTGTTTACCGGCTCTATTCTGCAAAACTTGCGGTATGCAAAGCCGAATGCTTCCCGAGAAGAAGTGGTTTCGGCAGCCAAGGCGGCAGGTGCGCATGCTTTTATCATCCGCTTACCGGACGGGTACAATACCATCGTCGGGGAAAAGGGATATACGCTTTCCGGCGGGGAACGGCAACGCTTGGCGATCGCGCGCGCTTTACTGCATGATCCGAGGATCTTGATCTTGGATGAAGCGACCGCATCGTTGGATACCGAGACCGAAAAGCTGATCCAAGATGCGCTGCAAATGCTTTCCAAAGGACGGACGACCATTGCCATTGCACACCGTCTTTCCACTTTGCGCAATGCCACGCGGCTGGTGGTGTTGGATAAAGGTCGGGTGGCGGAGACCGGAACGCACGAGGAGTTGATGGCAAAACAGGGAATGTATTATCAATTGGTGATGGCACAGCGCGAAATGACGAAAATAACGTCGCAAGCGGAATCTATCTCAAAACCGATCGCACGGTAGAAACCGCAGCAGGAAAAATAGAGCACTGCCCCCGGATCTTCTTGCATCAATGCAAAGATCCGGGGGCAGTGCTTTGAAAACGGGTTAGGAACGCGGCATTTTTTTTCTTGCCAGCGGATTTTTGTCCATGGCATGTTCCATTTCTTCGTTACTGACATGGGTGTATATTTGGGTCGTATTCAATTGCTCGTGCCCTAAGATCTCTTTTAGAACACGAACATCGACATGTCCTTCTTGGTACATCAAAGTTGCGGCAGTATGGCGCAATTTGTGGACCGAGTAGTGCTTGGCTTCCAATCCCGCAAGTTTTAAATATTTATACACCATGGCTTGCACGGTCTTTACGCTCATTCGTTGTTCCAACCGACTCAAAAACAGTGCTTTTTCATTGAGATGCGCGTATTTTGGCGCCAAACGCTCCAACATATATTCGCACAGCGCACTTTGACAGGCTTCATTGAGGTAGATGATGCGCTCTTTACTGCCTTTTCCCGTTACGCGCAGGGAAAGCATGTCCGAGTCGATATCTTCAAGGTCAATGCCGACCAATTCCGAAACACGCATCCCGCAGTTTAAAAACAGGGTAAGGATGGCGTAGTCGCGAACGCGAAACGGAGAAGAGCGATCCTGCTCAACGGTATCCAACAATCGGTTTGCTTCTTCCAAGGTCAAAACTTTCGGAAGCGCTTTTTTGGCTTTCGGCGTGTCGATATTTGCTGTGGGATCGATCTCCAAATAATGCCGTTTATGTACCAAATACCGATACAATGAGCGGACAGCGGCGATCTTTCGTGCCCGCGCGGACCATTGATTTTGTCGGGAACTGCTCAAATACAGTAAAAAATCGTAAATGTCCTCGGAACGGACGGTTTTTATTTCCGCAAGTCCGATCGCCCGAACGTCAATGGCGGAAAACGCATCCGAAAAAGGATCGATCTTTTCCTTTCGGGCAATGAGAAATCGAAAGAAGGTCCGCAGATCCAAAAGATATTCTTCAACGGTTTTGGGCGAACACCCTTGGATCGATAACTTATAGGCGGCATATTCTTGGATCAACGGCGAAAATTCACCGGCGGTAATGGCAGCCGACATGGGATTCTCCTTTCTTTTGACATTCGAAATTCGGCAGATGCAAAAACGATCTGCGTCTATTATACCATGAAGCAAAAATGCTTGCACGCAATGGCATGTTTGCGAAGCCGTCAATAACGCAGGCGCACAATGTGCGTAAAGGACGAAGCCTGTGAAGTCCCGAGCCTGCATGGCAGGCTCTCTGCGACTATTATACCAACATTCTGTGCGATTTAAGTTGATAAATTGTAAATTTTTGTTTCATACGGTTG
>CAYPIV010000173.1:0-2403 GCA_964410895.1 uncultured Ruminococcus sp.
CAGTTGCTCGGTCGAAGCATAGGATTCCGGGTGTACCCCCGTATTGTCAAAGATCTCCGTGCCACCCGGAACTCTGAGAAATCCCGCAGCTTGTTCAAACGCCTTGGCGCCGATGCGCGGAACTTTCAACAGTTGGGAACGAGCCGAAAACGCGCCGTTTTCCTCTCGGTATTTGACAATATTTTTGGCAGAAGTCATATTGATCCCGGAAATATAAGACAACAGCGAGTACGAAGCCGTGTTGATATCGACTCCGACGGCATTGACGCAATCTTCCACAACGCCGCCCAAGGCTTCATCCAAACGTGCCTGCTTCATATCATGCTGATACTGTCCGACGCCGATGCCTTTCGGATCGATCTTGATCAATTCCGCCAACGGATCCTGTAAACGGCGCGCGATTGAAACCGCACTTCTCTGCATAACGTCAAAATCCGGAAACTCTTCGGCTGCAAGCTTGGAAGCGGAATAAATGGAAGCACCCGCCTCACTGACAACGATATATTTCACGTCTTGCGGGATCTCTTTCAGCAAACCCGCGACAAAGATCTCGCTTTCCTTGGAAGCCGTACCGTTTCCGATCGCAATCACATCCACCCCGTGTTTCGCAATCAAGCGTTTCAAAATCGAGCTGCTCTTTTCGATCTCTTCCCGCGGTTTTACGGGGTAGATGACGGCGGTATCCACAACCTTCCCAGTCGGATCCACGACGGCAAGCTTACATCCGTGCGCATACCCGGGGTCAAAGCCGAGCACGGTCTTTCCTTTCAACGGGGACTGCATCAGCAAGTGGCTCAAATTGTCGGCAAAGACCTTAATGGCACCCTCGCTTGCTTGATCGAAAATGTCGCTTCGGATCTCCCGCTCCACAGAGGGAGCGATCAAACGCTCATAGCTGTCCGAAACAGCGGCGCAAAGATGGTCTTTTGCAGGGCTTTCCGGATTCAAAACGGTTTGAGAAAGCAGATACTTCAACAGGATCTCCGGATCCACGGTCACGTCAACTTTTAAGTAGTCTTCTTTTTCACCGCGATGAATGGCAAGTACGCGGTGCGGGAGCACCTTTTTCAACGGTTCCGTGTAGTCGTAATACTGTGCATAGACCGAATCTTCTTCCTTGGCTGCCTTGGAAGAAAGGAATCCGAATTCAAACGTCAAACGGCGGACCTCTTTGCGGAATTCCGCGTTATCGGAAACCGTCTCCGCCAAAATATCACGTGCGCCCTGCAAAGCATCTTCCGCTGTCAAAACGCCAAGTTCCTCATTCACAAACGCCTCAGCCTGTTCTTCGATCGAGGGGGAATACGTCGATTCCTGCGCATAGATCAGATCCGCCAAAGGTTGCAATCCCTTTTCTTTTGCAACGGAAGCACGTGTCTTGCGGTGCGGTCGGAACGGGCGGTAGATGTCGTCCACCTCCGTGATCGTCTTGGCAGCTTCGATCGCCGCCTGAATTTCCGGAGTCATTTTTTCTTGGGCAGAGATCAGCTCCGAAACTTCCTGCTTTCTTTTTTCGATATTACGCAAAAAGGTCAGCCGATCGTTCAAATCACGCAAAATACCGTCATCCAAACTTCCGGTCACTTCTTTTCGGTAACGTGCGATAAACGGAATGGTATTGCCTTCATCGATCAACGCAACCGTTTTTTCTACTTGATCCGATTTCAAATTCAACTCTTGCGCGATCTGTTCGATAATATTCATACTGATTCAAATCCTTTCTTAGGTTCCTTTGGCTTCTGCGGCAGTGCGCAGATCTTCGATTTCGGCATCCGTCAAAGGACGCCATTCCCCTCTTTGCAGGGAATCGTCAAAAAGCAACGGTCCGAAAGTACGGCGCTCCAAAAACGTGATTTGGTTGTGCACTGCCTCCATCATCAATTTGATTTGGTGATACTTTCCCTCGGTGATCGTGATCGTTCCGCCGTTTGTGCCCGAAAGACGGATCCGACACGGCTTTGTCACATATCCGCCGATATCCACCCCCGCTTCCAATGCAATAACATCCTGCTCGGAAAGCGGAAATTTCACTTGAAACGCATACTGCTTCGAAACATGATTTTTGGGAGACAGCAGTTTGTGTGCCAATGCGCCGTCATCCGTCAACAACATCAAACCGAGCGTATGTTTATCCAACCGTCCGCACGGAAAGATCCCGCGTTTTCGATATTCTTCGGGCAACAGCGACACCACCGTAGGATCTTTTCCGTCCTCGGTCGCACTAACATATCCGTCCGGCTTGTTCAAAAGGAGATAAACAAAGCGACGGTATACGACTTTTTTTCCGAAATAAACGACCGCATCCCGTTCGGGATCGATCCGGAGATCCGCTTTTTTGACCGGGTCCCCGTTGACCGTGATCTTTCCGGCTCTTGCCGCTTGAGCGGATTCGCTTCTGCTGGC
>CAYPIV010000174.1:0-2398 GCA_964410895.1 uncultured Ruminococcus sp.
ACCAATCCTTTTGCAAGGCTCGGATCTTCCACCTGTTCGCAAATGGCAACTTTATAACCGTTTTCGATCAGCTTTCCGATATAGGTTTCCGCGGCATGAAACGGTACGCCGCACATCGGTGCCCGTTCCGCTTCCCCGCAGTCTCTTCCCGTCAAAGTTAAGGAAAGCACTCGTGATGCCACAACGGCATCATCGAAAAACATCTCGTAAAAGTCCCCCAAGCGGTAGAACAACAAGTGGTCCCGATATTGATTTTTCACCTCAAAGTATTGCTCCATCATGGGTGTCATAAATGCATTTCACTCCTTTACGATTGAACGGATCACATTGATTTTTTTTCGAACGGTCGGACATGAGCCAACGCTTTGGCACCGAATCGTTTCCGGTGTACGGTCCGATCCGGTACGTTTCTTCGGAGCCTTGCTCCGAAATTGAAGATCGCAACCGCGAAACGCGAGGATCCGCGGATCCTCGCGGAATCCGATCAATGGCAACCGCCGCAAGTACTGCAGTTGTGCGTACAACCGGACGGTTCTTCCCCGGTAATTTGCGTCATAATGGTTTGATTTACCCGATTCATCAAATCGTTGACTTCTTCCTGCGCTCGGTTCAGCGCGTCAAATACGGGACGCTCCACAATCAACCGATACAGTTCGTCCGTTCGCTTTTGAATGACTTGGATCATGTCCATATCCCGATCCTGTTTTGCCGCTTCATTTTGCATGGCGCGTTGCTGCACATCGTATTCCACAAGATACTTTTGGAGCGTATGATCTTCCTCATAGGCTTTTTTTGCCTCTTCCAAAGCGATCAAACGAGCATCATTCTTTAATTTTTGCCCCAATTCGGCGGCAAGTTCGAAAATTTCCATTTCAGACGTTTCCTTTTTCTTTTCATTTTTTGCATACGGTAGCACGGAACGTGAATTTATCACAAGCATTTGGTTCCGTAAAGAGCAAACGCATCTCCGCGTTCGATTTTCACATTGACAAATGTCCCCGTGTCGGCAGGATCCCCTTCAAAGAACACAATCTTGTTGCCCTCGGTGCGACCGGAATACAGTTCCGCGTTGTTTTTGCTGACCCCGTCACACAGTACGCGCAAAATTTGCCCCTCCAAAATTCGATTCTTTTGAAGCGAGATCTCATTTTGCAATGCCAGCAATCGCTCAAAGCGAGCACTTTTTACCGTTTGCGGAAGTTGTTCCATTTCTGCCGCCGGTGTTCCTTTTCGGGGAGAATAAATAAAAGAATACAGCATATCAAACTGCACCGAGCGGAGCATTTCCAACGTTCCTTCAAAATCCTCTTCCGTTTCTCCCGGGAATCCCACAATGATATCAGACGTTAACGTTACATCCGGCATTTTTTGACGCATGTACCGAACGATCTCCGAATATTTCTCCGTATCGTAGCGACGGTTCATGGCATGTAATACAGCATTGCTACCGGACTGCATCGGCAAATGAAATTGATGCGCGATATGTTTTGCGTTTGCCATAACGTCGATCAGCTTTTTGCCGGCATCCTTTGGATGGCTGGTCATAAAGCGCAGACGATAGTCACCGTCGATCCGATCCAACTCCGCCAAAAGCTCCGGAAAATCACAGGCGTTAGGATCGTCCAACCCGTAGGAATTGACATTTTGACCGAGCAGTGTGATGTCTCGATAACCGGACTGTACCAATTCGCGCACTTCGGAAACAATGGCGTCCGGTTTTCGACTCCGTTCTCTGCCGCGAACATAAGGAACAATACAATAAGAGCAAAAATTATTGCAACCATACATCACGGAAACCCATGCACGGTAGTTGCTTTCCCGATGGATCGGGATCCCCTCCGTCACCGTATCGGCAGATTCGGAAATGCGGTACAACCGTTTTCCGCGCTCCAATTTTTCGCAAATCAATTGCGGCAAACGATGAATCGATGCGGTCCCGAACACGATATCTACATACGGGTAACGAAATTTGATATCCGAACACCGATGCTCCTGCGTAACCATACATCCGCAAACCGCAAGGATGAGGTCCGGTTTTTGTGACTTTAAATGTTTATATTGACCGATCGAGGAAAGTGCTTTTTGCTCCGCATGTTCTCGGATCGCACAGGTATTGACAATGATCAGATCCGCAACGGCGGCATCCTCGGTCAAAGCATATCCCATTGCTTCCGCCATGCCGGAAAGCCGTTCGCTGTCCGCCTCGTTTTGCTGACAACCAAACGTCAAAACGTAAGCCCGACGCGGTTCGCCGTTTTGCACAGCATAGGCGTGATTTTGTATCGAAACGCGCTCGATGAATTCTCTTTGTTCCTCAAAAGAGATCCATTGTGAATGTTGTTCTTTCATATCGTATCCTTCCGCAAGCCTTCAAAAAAGCATTCTTTCACATGATATA
>CAYPIV010000175.1:0-2383 GCA_964410895.1 uncultured Ruminococcus sp.
GCGGCAACGACCTCGCCGCCGGGACACATGCAAAAAGTATAAACGCCCCGTTGCGCAGTGGTATCCGAAAAAGCATATTCCGCAGGTCCCAAATTCGGATGTCCCGCAAAGGTACCGTACAGCGCTTCATCAACTTTCGTTTGCAAATGCTCTGCTCGAACCCCGACCGAGATCGGTTTCGGTTCCATGGCAAACTGTTTTTCCAACAATCGAAGGTACGTATCTCTTGCGCTGTGACCGATGGCAAGGATCATGGCGCCGCACGAGAATTCCCCGCGGGAAGTTTTTACCGTGATCGTACCGTCCGCACATTCCGAAAAATCCTCCAAACGACAGTGATACAGCACACTGCCGCCCAACCGCACGATCTCCTCCAACATGGCATTTACCACTTCCCGCAAGCGGTCCGTCCCAATATGCGGTTTGGCTTTCAGCAAAATATCTTCCGGTGCGCCGAATTCGCGTAACGTCTGCAAAACAAAGGAGCATCTGTCGTCGTGAATGCGGGTCACCAACTTGCCGTCCGAAAAAGTACCCGCGCCGCCTGCACCGAATTGAATATTGGAATTCGGATCGAGAACGCCCTCCTTTTGAAAACGCGCCACATCCCGCACCCGTTCTTCCACGGGAGCACCGCGATCGATCAAATACGGGGCATATCCGTTTCTTGCCAGCAAGAGTGCGGTAAACAGACCCGCAGGTCCCATACCGACCACCAAAGGACGCGCCGACAAAGGCTCCGTTCCGTATATCGGGCACAGAGGGCGTTCCTCCGCCAAACGTGCATCCGCCTTGGAAAGCGCTTGCTTTGAAAGCGTTTGCCGAGGCAATTCCCCTTCTGCCAAGACCGTATATACCAAGCAAATATCATTCCGCTTTCTCGCGTCGATCGATTTTTTATAAAGTCGAAAATGAAGCGTGGAGACATACAGCCCCGCCCGCTTCATTTTGTTTTTCGCCTTGTTCAGAATTTCTTCTTCCGAAGCGTCCAAAGGGACCCTAACGCTTCCAATCAAAATTCTCACCATTCTGCCCTCGCTGCGGGTTCCGTGTGCAATTCGCTTTCCGTTAAGGGAAGCGAGATCTCGGGATCCGTATCCGCCTTTTTGTTTTGTTTCACATTTACGATCAAGAGCCAAAAAAGCACCGCCAGCAACAGGCACAACAGCCGAGGTAACAAATTCCAACGGCGGATCTTACTTCCCGCGGACTCTTTCGGCGCAACCATATGTCCGATTGCATTTTTTTTCATTTCCGATCCTCCGTTCAAAGATTGCGGTCGGCAGTGCTTTCCGTATCCGCCTGTCCTGCCGCGTCCGTACTGGATGTTTCCGAGGTGCCGGAATTTCGGGGCGCACGGTTCGGCGCATCCTGCGAAATAAACTTTTGAATATTGCGGTCAAGCTCTTCCCGCGCTTCGGTGTCGTCTTTTTTCTGTGTTCGGATCTGACCGATACGATCCAACATTTGCAGATACTCGGAACGCATATTGGCGCGTTTCTTATGCAAATACGCATTGCCGGCAATATAGGTCATCAAAATATCCTTTAAGGTTTTCGCATCCACACCGCGCAACAGTTTTCCGTCCTGCGCGACCGATACGGTTCCCGTTTGCTCCGAAACCACAACGACCAACGCATCGCTCACTTCGGTGACACCGATCGCCGCGCGGTGACGGGTGCCGAGCTGATCTTCCTCCAACTGTTTTTGCGTGGGAGGAAGTACGCAACTTGCGGCACAGATCCGCAGATTGCGAATGACCAAGGCGCCGTCATGCAACGGTGCTTTATCATAAAAAATATTTTGCAGTAACAGAGAACGCACTGCGCAATCCAGCGGTTTTCCGGTGGTAATATAATCGCCGAGCTTGGTCAACCCCTCAAACACGATCAACGCCCCCCGCTTACTGCGGGACATTTTAAAAACGGCATCGACGGTCTCATCCGTAACGGTTTCCGCCAAGCTGTATCGCTTTTTGGAGATCGTACTCCCACGCGGCGCAAAGATCCGACAATTTCCGAGGTGCTCCAATGCATCCCGAATCTCGGGTTGAAACAAAACCACAGTGCAAAAGAAAGCGGACGCCGTCAAAATATCCGCAATATATCCGAGCATCTGAAATTGCAACAGCTTTACCGCCACTCCGAAAACGATTACCGAAGCCAAACCGAGCAACACTCTTCCCGCGCGTCTCTCGTGTGCGAAAACGAACAAGCGGTATAAGATCACCGCCAAAATCAAAATGTCTAAAACATCGGGCAACGTAATGGAGCAAAACGGCGCTGCGATATATTGAATTACAAACGCGGAAATCGTATTCCAAATCTCTGTAAAGAAATCCATAACCCCTGCCTCCAAGCATTCCCGGCAAATCTGAGTTCCC
>CAYPIV010000176.1:0-2361 GCA_964410895.1 uncultured Ruminococcus sp.
CAAATGAAAATTCCTCGAGAAAAGCGGATGAAAAGCGGAAAAAATCTTTTTTTCAAAAAAAGCAACGAAAAAAAGTATTTTTCCTTTTTTTTGCGTACTTTATATTTGTATGTGTTTTCGATCGGAACGGCACTGCGCCGTTTTTTCATCTTTACGGTGTTTTTTGGCAACACCGGATCGGTTATAACAACGGAAGGAGGATCGCCGTGAGGTTTTCGGAAAGTTTTGTGCAGGAAGTGATAGATCGGACCGATATGGAAGAGTTGGTCGGACGGTACGTTACCTTAAAGCGAAGCGGCTCCAACCTGATGGGGTGTTGCCCGTTTCACAGCGAAAAAACCCCGTCTTTTTCGGTTTCCCCCTCCAAAAAAATGTTTTTTTGCTTCGGCTGTCAAGCAGGCGGGTCGGCAATTACATTTGTCCAAAAAGCGGAAAATTTGGATTTTGCGGATGCAGTAGAGTATCTTGCCAATCGCGCGGGGATCCCTCTCCCGCAAAACAGCAATGCGGATCTGCCGTTTTCCGACGGCATTTCCAAAAAGCGGATCTTGGATATGAATTTGGAAGCGGCAAAATTCTTTCGGGCATGTTTGTTTGATCCGAAGATCGGTGAGGCGGGTATGCGGTATTTTTGCGGAGAACGCAAGCTGTCTTTGGCAACCGTGAAACATTTCGGGTTGGGGTTTGCGCCGAACAATGTTGCCATGCTGACCGACCATATGCATCGGTTGGGATATACGGACGAAGAATTGTTCCGTGCATGTTTGTGCGGAAAAAGCACAAAAAACGGAAAAGCGTACGATTATTTTCGAAATCGCGTGATCTTTCCGATCATCGATCCGTCCGGGCATATTGTCGGATTCGGCGGTCGTGTGTTGGATGATTCCAAACCGAAATACCTGAACACTTCGGACACGCCCGCATTTAAAAAAAGCAAACATTTGTTCGCACTGAATTTTGCAAAAAACGTTTGTTCGGAACAAGCGGTTCTGTGCGAAGGATATATGGACGTTATCGCACTGCATGCAGCCGGATTTGAATATGCCGTGGCAACCCTCGGAACGGCAATTACGCCGGAACATGCTCGGATTTTTTCCAAATATACCAAAAAAGTGATCATTTCCTATGATTCCGATGAGGCGGGACAACGGGCAGCCAATAAAGCCATGAAGATCCTTTCGGAAGTCGGGATGGATGTCCGCGTTTTAAAAATGAACGGAGCAAAGGATCCGGATGAATACATTCGAAAATTCGGAAAAGAACGCTTTGCCCGCGTTTTGGACGAAAGCAAGACCGGATTTGAGTATAAAGCGGAGCGGATCTTGGCACAATACGACGTTACGATCGGCAGTGAAAAGATCAAAGCGTCGCAGGCGCTTTGCGAAGTCATTGCGGAGTATCCGTCCGGTGTGGAGCGGGAAGTGTATTTGGCATATGCGGCAAAGCATTTGGAACTCCCGGCGGACGTTTTAAAGAATACCGTGGAGCAATTGCGAAAGCGAAATTATCGGGAATATTCCGCAAAGCAGAGCCGAGAAGCGCAGATCTCCGTGAAGAATTTCGGTGACCGCATCAATCCGGACGCGGCAAAAGAACCCCGTGCCGCGGCGGCGGAGGAGGCAGTGCTTGGGTTGCTCTTGCTGTATGAAGAGTATCGGACGGTCGTGGAAAAGCAGGAGATCGCGCTGTCACAGGATGATTTCGTTACCGCGTTTCATAAGCGCGTATTTGAAGCGATCATGCAACAGCATACGAGTGATTCCGGCTTTCATTTCGAAATGTTGGGAGAGCGATTTTCTCCGGATGAAATGGGGCGGATCCAAAAAATGGAGATCACGCGACGTCAGCTGTCTCAAAACGGAATCGAGGTGTTCCGATCTGCGGTTTCCGTATTGCATGACGTTGCAAAAGAAAAAGAATTGGCAAGTGAGGATCTGAGCGCCAGATTGGCTTATTTGCGTGAAAAAAAATCAAAATTACATAAAGGAAAGGCTGAAGAAACATGAAAAACACACATGCGGAGGAGACTTTGGAGCGTTCCGAGCAATTGCAGGAGAATGCGGCGGAGGAGCAAAAAGAAAGCGGGGATCCCTCGGCAAACGAGATCAAAAAAGTCGATATGGACCTGCTGATCGAAAAAGGAAAAAAAGGAAAGCTTTCCGCAAACGATTTGGATGAAGCCATTGCGGAAATGGATTTTGATGCGGATAGTATCGATAAATTGTACGAAGCTTTGGAAGATAACGGGATCTCCTTTGACAGTGATATTTCCAACGAGGAAATGAATGAGATCGAGCACGAAGTGGAAAAGTTCGGTGCGGGCGAAAATATGGAACGCATTCTGGAACAGGAAGGCTTGAC
>CAYPIV010000177.1:0-1428 GCA_964410895.1 uncultured Ruminococcus sp.
ACAATTGCGATCTGGTCAATTTGGAGGACATGTTGCAAAACGGAACGGTGATCTCCGGCACCATGATCGAGCGTCCGCACAGTTTTTCCACCGCCTGCAACATTGCCACGCAGATCATCGCGCAGGTCGCCAGCAATCAGTACGGTGGGCAAAGTATTTCTTTGACGCACCTTGCACCGTTCGTTCAGGTCAGCCGTGACAAGATCCGAAAGGCGCTGTCCGAGGAAATGGCAGGCGTTGGCGTTACGCTGTCATCCGAGCAGTTTTCCGAAATCGTGGAAAAACGCCTGCGGGAGGAGATCCGCCGCGGAGTACAGACCATTCAATATCAAGTGGTAACGCTGTTGACGACAAACGGTCAGGCGCCGTTTGTAACGGTGTTTATGTATTTGGGCGAGGCAAAGAACGAGCAGGAAAAGAAAGACCTTGCCATTATTATCGAAGAGACGCTGTTGCAACGTTACCAAGGGGTCAAAAACGAGGACGGCGTTTATGTGACCCCGGCTTTTCCGAAGTTGATCTACGTTTTGGAGGAGCAAAACATTCATGAGGATTCCCCGTATTACTATTTGACAAAATTGTCCGCTCGCTGCACGGCGCGACGGATGGTTCCGGATTATATTTCCGAAAAGAAAATGTTGGAACTCAAGGTGGATAAAAACGGAGAAGGACATTGCTATACCTGTATGGGATGCCGTAGCTTTTTGACGCCGTATGTGGACGAAAACGGCAAGCCGAAGTATTACGGGCGGTTCAACCAAGGGGTCGTGACCATCAATCTTCCCGATGTTGCTTTGAGCTCGGGCGGCAGCATGGATAAGTTTTGGAAGATCTTTGACGAACGTTTGGAATTGTGCCACCGCGCGTTGATGTGTCGGCATGAGCGACTGAAAGGAACGCTTTCGGACGCCGCTCCCATTCTTTGGCAATACGGTGCTTTGGCAAGATTGAAAAAAGGAGAGAAGATCGACCGCTTGCTGTATGACGGATATTCCACGATTTCTCTCGGGTATGCGGGGCTTTACGAATGTGTCAAATATATGACCGGAAAAAGCCACACGGATCCCAGCGCCACTCCGTTTGCCTTGCAGGTGATGCAATATCTCAATGCCGCATGCGGACGTTGGAAAGAACAGCATCATATCGATTTCAGTTTATACGGGACGCCTTTGGAATCCACGACCTATAAATTTGCAAAATGTCTCCAAAAACGGTTTGGGATCATCTCCGGAATTACCGATAAAGGCTACATCACCAACAGTTATCATATTCATGTGACCGAAGAAGTGGATGCCTTTACAAAGCTTTCCTTTGAAGCGCAGTTTCAACAGTTGTCTCCCGGCGGGGCAATCAGTTACGTAGAGGTCCCGAATATGCAAAATAACTTGGAAGCAGTTCTGCAAGTGATGAAATTTATTTATGAAAATA